>CAZTAJ010000060.1:0-7974 GCA_964611575.1 uncultured Verrucomicrobiota bacterium | reverse complement strand
GGGCGGTAGCCCACCGGCTGTTTACCGCGGCAACACGATCGTGAACGTACTGCCCTTGCCGGGCGTGCTCTCGACGGTCACGCGCCCATGATGCAGGGCCGCGATATGCTTGACGATCGACAGGCCAAGCCCCGTGCCGCCCAGCTCCTGGCTGCGCGCCTTATCCACGCGATAGAACCGCTCGAAGACCCGGTCCAGATGCTCGCGGGCAATCCCGCAACCCTGGTCCGTCACCGCGAGACGGATTTCCTCGGCGCCGCGCGAGCCCACCACCGACACCGGCCTGCCGGGTTCGCTGTACTTGATCGCATTGTCGACCAGATTAACCACCACCTGTTCCAGCAGCCGCACATTGGCCGTGACGACCAGGTCGTCAGGACAATCCACCGTCAGCGCCATACCCTTCGCTCCGGCAGCGGCGGCACACGTTTGCGCCGCGGCCTGCACGATGAGGGCGAGCGGAACGGACTGCATCGCAATGACGCCGCTGTCCTTCTCGTGCTCGACGCGGGACAGCACCAGCATATCGTTGACGATCGACTCCAGGCGATTCGCCTGCCGGGCGACGATTCCAAGGAATCGCTTCGCCTGGGCGGGCTCGTCACACGCGCCGTCGGCGAGTGTCTCCACATACCCCTTGATTGACGTGATGGGGGTCTTGAGCTCATGCGAAGCGTTGGCCACGAATTCGCGTCGCACCAATTCCAGCCGGCGCACGGTCGTCTCATCCTCGAACACCAGGATCGCGCCCACGCGCTGCCCGCCGGCGTCAACCAGCGCCGAACCGCGCACCCGCAAGAAACGGGGCTCACCCATGTCGAACTCAATGGCCCCCTCTACCGGATTCCCGTCCTGCAGGACGCTCAGGGCCAGCCGCTGCACGTCCGGTGTCCGGACGACTTCGTACAGGCTGCGCCCGCGGTCGCGCGCCGCGTCGAGCCCGAAGACCCGCGCCGCGGCCGGATTGAAGCTCATGACCCGCTCGTCACGATCGATGGCCAACACGCTTTCCACCATGCCCGCCAGCACAGCCTGCAGTTCGTTGCGCTGCTGGACCACCGTCCGCATGCGATCGTCCAGCGCCGTCGCCATCCCGTTCAAGGCGGTGGCCAGCGACGACATCTCGATCCACGGAGACCCGGCGGCGCGGGCGCGCAGGTCGCCGCCCGCAAACCGCTCGGCCGTGGCGCGCAACTGCTCCAGCGGCTGACTGATGCGCCGCGCAGTCCAGATACTCAGCAGAGCCACGCCTAGGACTGCCGCCGCCGCCCCCAACGCCACGCGGTTATTCAAAGCGCTGATGAGCACGTCCGTCGCCGTCACCGGCACCGCCGCCCGCACCACACCGCCCACCGCGCCGTCGCGCATCATGGGCACCGCCACATACATCGTGCGCGTCCGAACCGTGGTGCTGAACCGGGTGGCGACGCCCACCGCACCTTTCAACGCGGCGTCGACTTCGGAGCGGCCGGCATGATTCTCCATCGACGCCGCGTCGCGCTCGGAATCGGCAATGACGCGACCCGACGGATCGATGACTGTCAGCCGTGTGGACACCAACCGCCCGAGGCGCTGACAGACCGCCTCCATATCCGCAGGCGGGGGTTCGCGCACCATTGACGCCGCCATGATGCGCGCCCGCGCCGTCAAGTCGAGCTGCACCTGATCCAGATAGAACCGGTCCAGTTTGACCACCAGGTACCCCGCCACGGCCACCAGCGCCACCAGGGTCGGCAACAGGCCGGACAAGTAGAGATCCCAGAACAGACGTCGCTTGGTCACCCGCCACCCGCCTTCCTCATGATTTCCTTACGCGTCCTGGAACCGGTATCCCACGCCCCTCACCGTCTCGATATAATCCCCGCGTGTCCCGAGCTTTCGGCGCAACCCCACAATCTGCACATCCACCGCGCGATCCGTCACGGCATAGTCCTCACCCCGCACTCCGTCCACGATCTGCTCCCGTGTGAAGACGCGGCCGGGGCGGCGCGACAACAAATGCAGCAGTCTGAACTCCGTGAAGGTCAGGTCGAGCGGCTTGCCCTTCGCCAGCACTTCGTGCCGCCCCGGATCGATGACCAGGTCACGCACCTGCACGACCCTCGCATCGTCATCCGGCGCCACCCGCTGCCGCCGCAGCAGTGCTCTCAGGCGGGCGATCACTACCTTCACGCTAAAGGGTTTGGCGACATAGTCCTCGGCCCCAACCTCCAACCCGGTGACAATATCGCTTTCCTCGCTCTTGGCGGTCAACATGAGCACCGGAATGCGAACCGTGTCGGGACGCCGCTTCAACTCGCGGCAGACCTCAATGCCGTCCAGTCCCGGCAGCATCAGATCGAGTATCACGGCATCCGGATGCGCCGTCTGGGCCGTTGACAGCCCGGTCCTGCCATCCGAGGCCAACAGCACCTTGTAGCCCTCGCGCATGAGGTTGTGCTGCAGCAACTCCCGGATGGAGGCATCATCTTCGACAACCACTATCGTTTCGCCCGCCATGTTCGAGGGCCCTCCTTTCCCGTCTTCAACCATATTTCGTCCCTCAAGTAAAGCACGCCGGTTCGGTCACCGACACGATGGAGATCATCCGAAGCCTGCCATCCCTCTCGGACGTGCGTCAGGGACGACTAGAACTGCTCGACGACCTGCTCCCAGCGCTGCTGCTGAGCGGTTTGCAGAGCCCGTTCACCCATCTCGCGCCGCCGCGGGGCGTCCCAGACCAGTTCACGGATGGCGGCGCACATCGGCGCCGGCGTCCGGACATCCACCGCAAGGCCGGACTGGTTACGGCTGACGATCTCGGCCGGACCGCCTTGCGTCGAGACAATGGCCGGCAGGCCCGAGGCATGTGCCTCCAGCACGACGTTGCCGAACGTATCCGTGGCGCTGGGGAATACGAACAGATCCGCGCTGGCGTAGGCGCGGGCAAGATCGTCCCCGTGCAGAAACCCGGTGAAGGCGATGTTGCCGTCGACCGTCTGTGCTTCCAGGGCCTCCCGGTCGGGCCCGTCGCCCACGATGACCAGGTCCACGTTGGGGGTGCTGGTGCGCACAAACCGGAAGGCGTCGATGAGCGTCTGCAGGTTCTTTTCCCGCGAGATCCGACCGACATAAAGCAGCTTCAGGTTGCCGTTCAACCCGAAACGGCCCCAGAAGGCGGGGTCCCGTTTGGCGGGCGTGAACCGATCCATGTCCACCCCGCGGGGTAGCACGCGGAGCTTGGCGGGATCGAACCCGTTGTCGGTCAGTTGCCGGCGGTAGCATTCGCTGGGGACGTAGATCGTGTCCATGCCGCCATAGAACCACTGCATGTAGCGCCACGTCGCCTGTTCCAGCATCTCGTCCTTGGTCAGGCAACGGACGTACTGCGGAAAGTCCGTGTGGTAGATGCCGCTCGTCCGCAATCCCAGCAGCCGGGCCGCCAGTAGTCCCGCCAGGCCCAGCGGGCCGGGCGTGGAGATGATCACCTCGTACGCGTTGCTGCGCTCGATGTGTTCGAGCACTTCAAGAAAGGGGGGAAACGCGAGTTGTTGCGTCTCGTACTCCGGCAACGCGAAGAAACCCAGCGGCTTGAAATTGACTAGATCCAACTCGGGCGCTTCGGGCGCCTGGTCGAGACACGTCAGCACGGTGATCGGCCGGCCGAGCGCCCGCGAACGGGACCCGATGCTGCGGATCGTGTGGGCCACGCCGTTGACATCCTGGAACGTGTCGGTCACCCAAACGCGACGCCGACTGCGACGCTGCAACCCCGCGCCGGCGGGGAAACGCGCGGCCACGGCCTGCAGGAAACGCTCGTCCTTGTGCTGCACCCCGAACGCCGTCAGGTAGGGCGCAATCCCCAGCACCACGGTGCCCAGCGAGGCCAGCGACTGCAGTCCGTCGACCAGCCGCCCTTCCCCGGCATGCGTCATCAACTGCCTGACGAATGCGTAGCTCAACTCCTGGCTGAGCCGGCACGCGGTTTCAAAACTCTGGTCTTCACGGCCCACCGCAGGACGTCGCGCCGTCCCCGCCGCCTGGCCGCGCTCGCGCAGCCGCGTGAACTCCTCGACCAGGGTGCGTTCCGTCTGGCTCAGCTTCCGCAGACGGCGCCGGCGAACAACCCGCTCGACCCACGATCGCAACCGGCTGGGCGTCGCCGCGGGCTCGCGCTCGGATCCCTCGATCACGCGCTTGAGAACCTCTCCCAGTACGGACGTTCCCGAACCACTTCGCAGGAAGCGGCTGCGGTAGTAACTGTAGGCGATCTGGTAGAGGCTGTGCGCAAGACGCAGGCTGCTGCCCGGCGTACCGCCCGCCTCATGGCGGCCGGCCCGCAGGTGCTCCAGAAACGCGGCCGTCGTGCCGGCATCGGGCGTCACGGTAAAGGCGCTGGCCGCAAAAACGCCGCTGTGGTCATCGCTGCCGCCCGTGAAACATTTGATCCAGGGCGTCGCGCCTACCGTCGGCAGCCCATGCCGACACGCCATCTGTTCGATTAAGTCCGGCGTGAGTTGCCCGAACACGGCCGCCGCCAGTTCGCCGGCCCGCGCGTGGCGCGACCCGTTCAGCAACTCGAACCGGTTGAACATCACCAGCAGTTTCTCGACGTGCTCGATGGTGAGGATGTCGTTAACGCGGAACAACGGGTGGGCAATGGCATGGACAATACCGTGTTGCCCCAGGTACTGCTGCAAGTCGTAGATGCTCGGCCGCAGCGGCTGCAAGTCACGGAACTGAGCCTCGTCGATATCGTAGACCAGGCAATGCACCTTGCAGCCATCCTCAGGGAAATACGTCGTCAATTCCGCCGAAACGAACGTCCCCGGCAGATGGGCGATGGACAGGGCGCCGTCGATGCGGTTGTGATCGGTGATCGTGACGAAGTCCATACCATGGGAGCGGCAATGCCGGTACAGATCCTCAGGTTCCGAAAAACACTCCGGCGCCCCGATGCGCCGGAGGAACCATTCGGTGGGCCGGTCGGAATACTTGCTGTGCAGATGCAGGTCAGCTTTCATACGCCACGCGCAACGCAGAACGGCCAGCGGAGCCGCGTCCCCCCTGCCCCATGACCCGCAGGACGCGGGTTATCGCGGCCCACCACGCCGGTTGGGCGGCAACCGGAACACAGACGCTCGCATGGCCGCTCCCGGCGCTCCTCCCAACCGTCATCGGCTCATAGTTGGTCTCGTAGTCGTTGGCATCGGGATATCCGTCGTCGACGAAGACATACTTCATAACGACCTCCTTCCAATTCCGCACTATCAACATCCTATTCCGGCCGCGTTAGCGCAGCATGAGGATGAGACGAGTTTAGGATTAGAAGAAACCCGGGCCTCGCGGTTCGATGGAGCCCGGAATGCCGCCAAACACCCCGCGACACGGGCAAGAAAAGGAGAAGATGCGACTGCCGATAGCGGGTGGCAATACGGGTGGGTCCACCCGCCTTACCGCGCTATGGCATTCACAATACTCGCGGCGGCCGTGGGCCGGCCCAACCGCTTGGCATTCGCGCTCAACGACGCCAGTCGGCGCGGATCGCGCACCAAATTCCCGATCTTCCAGGACGCGTCCGCCGCCTCAAAAAGACGCACGGCTGCGCCCTCCTCCAGCAGCATCTCCGCGTTGCGCTGCTCCTGGCCCGGAATGGGATCGACGATCACCATGGGTTTGCCCATCGCCAGGGCCTCGGCCGTCGTCAGGCCGCCCGGCTTGCTCACCAGCAGATCGGCCGCGTTGAGCCAGGTGTGCATGTTGGTCACGAACCCCTCGACCCGCACCGGCGTGGACGCCGTGCGGGCAATGGCCTCGGCTTCCTGGCGCAACGTTTCGTTACGTCCGGTAATCACCACGATCTGCACGGACAACGGCTCGTCGCGAAATGTCCGCAAGAGGTCAGCCACCGGCCCCACTCCAAACCCGCCGCACAATACCAGGACCACAGGCAAGTCCGGCCGCAACCCGAGTTCGGCACGCACTTCGGCAATCGGTCGCGAGACGGCAAACACGGGGTCCACCGGAATGCCCGTGATGGCAATACGACCGGCAGGCTGCCCCCGCCGCGCCAACTGTCGCGCCGCCTCGGCCGAGGCCACAAAGTAACGGTCCACGTGCGGCGCCATCCATAAGGAATGAACGGCAAAGTCGGTCACAACGCCGTAGAGCGGGAGGCGCGGCCGGTGACGGCTCCGTCGCGTGCCCACCAGTTCCAGCGGCATGAAATGCGTACAAACCACGGCGTCCGGCTGGGTCTGGCGCAGAAAGCGCAGGAACTTGAGCGTGTTGAGCCGGTTGAAGGCCGTTCGGACCCGCTTTTCCCAGGGCTTCTGGCTGGACTGGTCGGTGCGCGCGTACATGTAGCCCCAGAGTTCGGGGGCGGTCCGCACGACGTTCAGATAACCCTCCGCATAGGTCTTTCGGAATACCGGCGCTGTGAAGTCGAGTATGTCACGGACTTCCACCCCTGCACCGCGTTCCTCGAACCCCTTGGCCAGCGCCTCGGCGGCCCGCTTGTGGCCGGCCCCCGCCGAAGCGTGCAGCAGCAGCACGTTCATGAGGCGTCCTCCTTGCCCCGTCCGCGGCGGAACGACGCCCACAGCAGCAGGCTCCCGGTCACGGAGAAGGTCGCATAGTCCGCCGGCATGCCGCACAACCAGTGTTTATGCCACGGCACAGAGGCCGGATTGAGGCGGGCGAAACCGAAGGCCGGGTTCAGGATGAACCACAGCGCGTCCTCGAGAATCCAGAACAGCATCAGGGAGCCGAGGATACGGGCCTCGCGCCGCCACGTGGGCCGGCCCTCGATCAGAATGCCGAAATGAAACACAAGAGCCATGAACAGGAAAATCCAGACGTGATACCCGGTCAGAGGCCGCCCGCCCCAAAACACATCCAGCAACGGGTGCTGTTCTATGCGCCAGGTCGGAAGTCCAGCGGCCCAACCGGCCGCGCCTTCGACTTGAATCTCCACCTGGGCAAACACCGCCGCCAGCACCACTAAACCTGCCAGCACCGCCACGGGACGCAGACGTTCGAGTTCCATGTGGAATGTCTAGACGAGTCCGGCAATGGCCGCAATCGAAAACCGGAGGGGATGCATCGCGCATAATTGCTTTAATGTTCCAGTTCTCTGCCAGATTATTCAAGCATGTGGCCAAACCTTATGCTTCCCTCATGTGAGAACATGACCGATGGGCGGCGTGTTGAGGAGCGATATCGTATGAACTCTCGAGAACGCGTCTTGGCCGCTTTGTGCAGTGAGAAACCCGACCGGGTGCCCTGGGTCCCATTCGTGGGGTGCCACGCCGCCTCCCTGATCGGGGCCAAAGCCCATGACTACCTCAAGTCAGAAGCGCTGATGATCCAGGGATTGGAAGCCGCGATCGCCCGCTACAGGCCCGATGGCATGCCCGTGGCGTTCGATCTCCAACTCGAGGCGGAAGCCATGGGCTGCGAACTGACGTGGGCCGACGAGAACCCGCCGGCCGTCACCACCCACCCCCTGGCACTCGGGGTGCCACTCGCCAGTATCCCCGTGCCATCCGCCGACTCACCCCGCATCCGGGCCACGCTCAATGCCGCCCGGGCCTTGCGCAAAGCCCACCCTGACCTCGCCCTGTATGGCCTGGTGTGCGGCCCGTTCACCCTCGCCCTGCACCTGCTGGGCACCGACATCTTCATGAAAATGTTCGACGATCCCGCGAGCGTCAAGCAGCTCATGGACGCCTGCATGGTCACCTGCCGGGCCATGTCCGGCTACTTCATCGAGGCCGGATGCGACGTCATCGCCGTCGTCGATCCCATGACCAGCCAGATCGGCCCGGAACAGTTCCACGAGTTCGTCACGCCCTATGTGAAGCCCGTCTTTGCCTCGATCCGCCAGAAGGGCGCCCTGGGCTCGTTCTTCGTCTGCGGCCATGCGCAACAGAACCTCGCGGCCATGTGCGATTGCGCGCCGGACAACATCTCGATCGACGAGAATATCCCGCT
>CAZTAJ010000059.1:0-25566 GCA_964611575.1 uncultured Verrucomicrobiota bacterium | reverse complement strand
CCGGTCTTCCACCAGTCCACAAAGTAGCGCGTCAGGTCCAGAAGCGTGTAGCGGGCGTCCGTTGTCGGAGCCAGCCCAGTGGTCTCCTCGTAATCGTTCCAGGTGGCGAACTGGATGAGCGTCGCGCGGTTGTCCCTCGCCCGCCGCCAACCTTCGCGCGGTTCCTCAAACCCCGGTCCGACGCCCGTGAAGGACCAGCGCAGGCGCTCGGCCTGGTACATCATCGGTTCGCCCCATTCGGCGCCCTTCGCGCGGGCGGCGTGGGCGAGGGCGGCTATGTCGAGCTTCATCCCCCCGTGGCTGCCCCAACCCGAGATCGCGTCGAAAACCTCGGCGAGCACGGCGGTCACTTCCGTCATGTCCTCCTCCGCGCCGCCGCGGACGAGGCGGGCCTTGGCGGTATCCACCCCATATCCCCAGGCACCCAGCGAGAACTGGAAGTACATCGGGGTATCGCACTGCCGCTCGATGTCCCGGAACCCCTCGCGCAGCAGGCGCCACCCCTCGGGCGAGCAGCGCATCTCCGGGGATTGCCAATCGATGTTTTTAATTTCCGGGTGCCGCTCGGCGAACACCCGTGCCGCCGCGGTCGTCCCGCTCAGGACGGAGTGGTAGCCCAGGAGCAGAAGCTTGCCGTCCCGGCGGGCCAGCTTGGGACTGCGGCCATGCTTCTCAACCAGATACTTGACGACCTCTGGATTCTTGGCTTGGTCGTCCAAGCACCAGGTGATTTCAAAGGGATAGTCCTTCTCCTCGCACACCTTGAACATCGCGTCCAAGTACTCGAAGGCCTGGTCCTTCGAAGCTGGAAGGACATCGAAGGCGAAGCCGTCAATCCCGGCCCGCATGGCGCGGCGGATCTCGAGATCGGCGCTTTGCTCGAGCGACAGCCCGTCCACGTTGTTGTCCGGCAGCAGGGGAATGCCGCGCTCGTTCCCTCCGTAGGCCAGCTCGAAGTTGTCCGATTCGTGACGCACCTTGAGGGCCTGGCCGCGCGCCCAGGACGGGGTGATGCCGCTCCGCCCGAGCGGAAAGCAGACCATGTAGTGGGCGTAGATCTTCTTCGGGCGCTCGTCGAGCTTCGCGCGGCGCGCGGCCCAGGGATCCGCGCCCGGTTCGTCGGCGGCCTGACAGATTCCTGGTATGAAGGCAATAGCGGCCAGTACTGAAAGAAAGAGTGTTCTCATCGTCATTTTCCTCCTTCGGTTACGCCTTCCGGCATGCGGAACATGTTCCATGAACCCCAGTCGCCGGCCTGGCTCTTCGGCAGCATGCGGATGACCTTCAATGGGGAGTAGCCTTTCTCGAATTTCAGCGGGAGTCCCTTCTCGCGCAGCTCCTTGCCGGTGTAGACGCCGAGCTTCTGGTCCGACACCAGCTCGTCGAGGAAGAATTCGCCGTCCGGCGTGGCGGTCAGCTTCTGGGTGTATTCGCCGGGCTTCTCCTGGTAGAAGAGCGCGTAGTTGCGCTTGAGCGACTCGCTGCGCGCCTCCAGCGCGTGCGGGATCGGACTGCCGCGGCGCGGGTCGTGGACGCCCGCCCACTCGGCCGCGCGAACCATCATGCCGCGGTAGTAGTCGGGCCGGTAGTTCGGGATTCCCCAGAAGACGATCACCTCGCCGCTGCCGACCTTGTGCAGCGAGACGGCGGTCGCGCCGGAGGGGAAACGAGCCAGCTCCGTGCCGTCAGAGACGCGGTTATCCTTGTAGTAGCCGAAGTAGTCGGTCTCGGAAATCCATTTGAACGGCCAGTCGAAGAAGTTGCCCAGAAGCTTGGGATCGGCGACCTCGCGGCGCATCTGGCCGAGGGTGAAGAACTTGAGCTTGGCGTCTTTGCCGAAGAGCGGGCCGTCGGCGACGGCCTTGGCCTCGACCTCCGTCTCCAGTTGCTCGTAGGCCCCCTTGGGCGGGGCGATGCCGAGCTTCTTCAGGAGTTGGAACGGCTCCTTTCCGAGTTCTGGACTGTAGGAGCCGGTGTTGGCAGAGATGATCATCTTCGCGCCGCCGCGGACGAGTCGGTCGAGGGTGGTGATGTTCTCCAGGCTCATGACCTCGTCCAGGAGGTTGGGCATCACGAGCTTGTAAGGCTCCTTGCGGTCCGGCCTGAAGGGCTCAGATGTGACCGAGTCCGTCTTGAGCAGCGCGAGCCAGCGGGAGAGGTCGTCGCGCCGGGCTCCGAACGTGGTGCGATGTTTGCAGTAGAGGGTGACCGGATCCACGAGCGTCGCGACTTCTGCGGGCGGATCGAGGACGACGGCCGTGTGCAGTTCGCGCCAGAGGGGTTTGAGCTTCTCCATGCGGTCGTAGGCGTAGCGGCCGCCGAAGTGCGGCAGCAGTTCCTGGCTTCCCTCGCCAAAGTAGAGGTGGATATTCATGCCGCCGCCGCCCGCTTCGGCGAACATCACGAAGGTCGAGATGTCGAGTATCCAGGGTCCGTAGGCGGCCCATCTTGTAGGATGGTGCGGCTCGGTGAGCGTGCCGGTGCCCTTGGCCCAGGCGTTGCGCAGTGCACCGGAGTATTCGAGGAAGTGCGAGCCGCCGTTGTGGAAGAAGTCCACTTCGCCGCAGAGATCCTCCTGCCCTCCGAACATCGTGATTACCCGTTTCGGGTCATAGGCGCGTATGCCCCTGACAGCGCGGCGGCCCCAGGAGCCGGCCAGTTCGTCCTTGAAGCGGCAGAAGTCCATCCAGGCGACGCGCAGGTCGGGGCGCGTCCCGGTGCGGAAGTCGGGCAATGGCGGCTTCACGTCATCCCAGCTTGCGAAATTCGCAGACCAGCGCTTGTTCAGGGCGGCCAGGTCGAGCTTCAGCGTTTCCTGCAGATATTTTCTGAACGCGGGCACATTGCAGGCCTCGTACCCGGCGGTCTCGCCTAGCCAGGGCCGATCGAGCGTCGTCATCTCGCCGCCGATCTGATAGACCAGATACCCTTGGAACGCCGGATGCGCACGGTAGCGCTCGTGCAGGGCCTTGTAGGAACGCTCCCAGCAGTCAAGGAAGCGCTCGTCGCCGCTCGCGTAGGCGCCGTAGAATGGATGGCCGTAGAGGACGGTGCCGTCGAAGTTCCGCTGGTACCTGTAGGGCTGCCACAGGAAACGGCAGGCCGAATCGATGTGCGAGAGGCGGATGGTCATTGCCATGGCGTAGTCGGCAGCCATGTCCATCATGCGGTCGAGCATCGCAAAGTCATAGACGCCCGGCAGCACTTCGAACTGTGCGGTGTCGATGCCGTAGGTCGTGTTCGGCGCCAGCGCCGAGGCGTTCTCCAGATAGGTTCGGAACTGTGCGAGCACCTCGTCTTCAGTTTTCGCGCTCCGGCCGTCGAAGCTGACCCGGAAATAGGCCGATTGCTTCACCTTCTCCCGGTCCCATTCACGGCCGGACCGGTTCGCGTACGGCTTGGAAAGATCCGTGACCGAGCCGAGGAGGTAGCTCTGCTTGTCCACCACCTTGTCGCCGTCGAGGACGGAGAGTTCGAGGCGGTAGGCGTCGCGCCCCGGCTGGCGGGTGACATTGATCGCGACATCCTGGCCGTCCGTTGTTGAGTTGAAGGCCAAATCGCGCTTTCCTTCGTCGAGGACCGTGGCAAAGCGGTATGGCTGGACCTGCCAGGCCAGCTTGAGGCTTTTCGCGCCCTTGGGAAAGACGCGGACGACGACGCGCAACGGATCGCCGGCCTTGTAGACGCCGTCGCCGCCGCGGTCTGGATTGACGATCATCCGTCCAAGCGAGGGCGGACGCTTGGCATCGACTGCGGCTGGGAGCTCGGCCTTGGGGGCGCCTTCGACCTGCTGGCGGAAGGAGTCCTCGGCGACGACGCGGCCTGCCGCGTCGGTGGCCTGGTAGCGGATCCAATAGTCGCCGTCGGGGCCGAGCGGGATCTCAATCCGCTGCCGGCGGCTCTTCTGATCGGCCGGGTCGAACGTGAGTTGAGTCGTCCAGTCGCGGATCGGCAGTCCCTGGAAGCGGTTTGCCACCTGGAATCCCATTCGATATTCCCCGGCCTCCTTCAGCAGGCTGTCGGCGAAGATGAACGGCGTCTCCGCCGCAGGCAGGAGCATGCCGTCAATCCGGATCGAGCCGAGGTGCAGGATCCCCTGGCGGGTCTTCTCATCCGACAAGGCCCGGACTTCGAAGCCGATAAAAGTAAGCGCGCCGTTGGGGAAACCGTTGCCGTCGCCGCCCACCGGCTCCAGCACGTTCTGGGTCGCCCCGCCCGCCTCGCAGGTGTAGAAGGTTCGGCTCATCCAACGGCTCCAGTTCTTCGAACCGCTCTTGAGGTGTGGATAGGCCCATGGCTGATAGACCAGCCGTTCGCCGCTGGCGTCGCGGACGATCGGGAGCAGGGCGAGTTTGTAGAAGCCCTCGCGTTCGATCTCCATGCCTGACGCGTCGAAGATCACCCGCTCTTGATCGTCCTTGAGCGGCACCGGCTGTTTGAGCAGGAGGCGGAACGTTCCCTGGTTTCGGGACATCCAGCCCTTGTCGAATTTCTTGATCGCCACCGTGAACGAAATGCCCAGGCAGCCATCCTGCTCCGTCAGCGTCACCTGGTCACCCGGCGCGGCCTCCACGGTCCACTGCGACGAAGGCAGCACGGGGACGGTTGGCGACGCCGCCCGCGCCGGCGGCGAACCGAGAGTCAACGTGTATCCCACCATCGCGGCCATGATCATTCGGTATCGGTTCTGCTTCATTCGTTTCTCCCTTCGGTTCTGCTTCATTCGTGTCTCCCGTTGGAAATGCGCCGCAGTGACGCCAGCGGAAGAGCCACGGAAGACAGGTTCCCCGCCACCCGACAATACCCTTCCGGTCCCACGCACTCCCACACGCCGTGCGCCCGCATGTCCGCCACCAGTTCGCACAGCAGCGCCACGCCGGTGCCCGGCCGCACGCTCTCGAACACCTCCGCCAGCCACCCCGTGGGCGTGGCCCAGTAGGCGCCGTTCTGGAACTGGCCCGGCCGCAGGAACACGCGGTAGTTGAGGTTCGCGGTGAAGAGCGACTCCCAGTATTCGTCCTGGCGCAGGTGGCGGACCTGGGCGCGGTGCAGGTAGCGGTCGCGCTGCTCCCAGAGTTGCCGCGCCACCTCCTGCCGGCGCTGCGGTGGAAACACACCCATGGCGCAGCCGAAGATCGAGCCCCAGATGTCCACCTGCCGGCACGACTCGGAGGCGGCCAGATAGAGCCCGTCGGCCGCGGAGTACAACGCCTCCAGGCCCGCGACAATCCCCTGCATCTTCTCCCGGTGGACCCCGGCCTGTTCGTGTCGGCCCAACCTCGCGGCGTGGGTGGCCAGCTTCGCGTGCGCCTGGTGCAGCAGCAGCGAGCAGAACAGGTCGCAGCCGGACTTCTCCACCGTGTCCTGGAACCCGTAGCTCGTGTACGGCCGGCGCGGGTCGACCCACGCCAGTTGTGTCTGGCGATCCGTGGGCACGGCCGCGAGCACGCGCTGCAGCGACTCGAAGTGCGAATGCAGGTGGCGGTCGTCAAGGTAGTGCCGGGCGTAGGCGTCGACCAGGTTGACCAGGAACATCGCGTTGTCCAGCGCCGGCATTCGCGCGCCGTGGCAGAAGTACTGGCACTGGCCGTCGCGGGCGATCAGCTGCGGGGCCGACTCGTCGCGGTAGATTCCACCGAGGAACGCGTCGATGGCGAAGCGGACGTCCTCGGCGGGGATGAACTGCGGCGCGGACTCGACCATGTACGTGAAGTCGCGCAGGTAGAACGCCGGGTAGGCCTCGCCGTTGGCGGCCGGGTAGTAGCAGACCAGGCCGGACGGCCAGGGGTGCCGCGCCTGCTGGAGAAGGCGTCGGCACGTCTCTTCCAGCCACGCGAGGGCTTGCCGGGGTGTGGGCATCGGTTCGTCAGCCATGTCGGTCGCGCCTCCTGCTTTTCAGCATTTCCCTCGTTGGCGGCCACGGCTCAGGATCGTCAACAGGTAAGCTATCTCAATGTTCATGTGGGTCCTCCCACTCGAAAGTCGCCCGCGGGAATGCCGTCGAATTCTTCCCCCGACAGGTTCACCCATACTTCCGTCCCGTCGCTGTAAAGTGTCCGGGTGATCCCGGGCGCGACGTCCCAGTGTCCCGCGATGTCCAGCATCCCGAGGCGCGTCACGTAGCCATCCGGTCCGTACGCCAGGCGGTACGCTTCCGCCATGAGCTCGGCGCGGTCGGGATAGGCGGGAATCCCGAACGTCGCGCTGGAGCGCGCGCACACCTCGATGTGTGGGCGCAGCCCGAGCGCCAGGAACTCCGCCATCTGCCGCCGCCACAGGGGGTCATCCGCCCGCGGGCCGATGCCCTCGGTGCAGGCGTGGCTGCCGTGCAGCGCAATCTCGATCACCGGCACGCTGCGGTCCAGGAAGTAGCGTCCCATGGGGCACGCGCGCTGATGAGCGCCCGGCCGGCTGTACACCGTCCAGAACCCGTCCACGACGCCGAAGTACTGGCCGAACGGCATTTCCGTCGAGACGCTGCCCATGGTCGCGATCGCGGCCCGGAACTGGTTGCGGACCTGCTCCATGAAGTCGGACCTGCGCGGCAATGGATGCGACGGCGAGTGGCAGCACATGAACCCGCCGATGCAGTCGAAGTGGTGGTGCCCGTGCAACCCCATGCCCGCCAGGGCGGACAGGTCGCGGCGGATATACCTTTCCAACGCGACCTGGGGACACAACCGGTGCTCGCGCCCGCCACTCCAGACCACGCTCCGCCAGACCTCGCCGTTGCGATGCCGGATACAATCGCTTTCGTCGAACTCGGGGCTGCAGCGGTAGGCGGCGTGGTAGCTGGCGTGCACGCAGAGCTGGATGTCGCGCTCCCGGCACCAGGCGATCAGTTTCGCCATGCCGGCGGCGCCTCCGACGCGTTCGTCCACCGGCAGATAGGTCGGACACTTGCCGTCATGGCCGTCCTGTCCCCAGCCGACGAGGGCCACGGTCAGTTTCTGCATGCCGCGGGCCTGGCACTGTTCCAGAATCTGCCGCGCCTCCTCGCAGGTGCAGGCGCAGTGGTACTCACCCTGCCCGTCAGGATGCGGCTCCTTGTAGGCCATGAAGATCTTCATCATGAACCGCGAGGCGAAGTCCGGCGCCTCCGGCCGGACCTTCCCTTTTTCCGCCCAGGTCGTCACGCCGCGCTCTGCGCGCAGGAACCGGCGGTACTGCGCGGCGACGAACGCGTACCCCTCGCCCTCGGGGATGTCCGGATGCGCAAAGCGGTACCGCACCTGCCGCGGCCCGGGGCCCGCCTCGTCCTCCTGCGCCCAGCGCCACACCAGGTACGGGTGCACGCTGTTGGCCTGGCGCGACTCCCAGTGGCGGCGGCAGACGAGTTGCGCGTCTTCGTCGCCGGCCGCAATCAACCCGCTGAGCGTGCCCTGCGAACGCGTGATGCCGAAGACGGGCGCGTTGCAGGTGTTCTCCCACTGGTCGTTGGAGCTGTACACGGTCTGCCAGACCTCGCGGGGATAGGCCTTGTCGAAGAACGTCTGGCAGCCGGACCAGTTCGGCAGCGTCAGATATCCCTGCTCGCCCGTGCGCGCCGCGCCGAAGGCGGGCAGGAGTTCCAGCCCCAGCAGTCGGAACTGCTCGCTCATGTCCTCGCGCACACCGTCAGCCGGGATGGTGACGTCGAAGCCCTGCCCCTCCGCCGACAGTTCGAGCCGGAGCGAGAGCCGCATCCGGATCGCGTCGAACGCGAGGTCCACCGCCGCCGTCCGCTCGTCGAGTTGGCGGACGTCCATCGCGCCGCGGGCGCTCATCGAGAGCGTACCCGCCGTGCCGAGCGCGTGCGACTGATCGTGGGGCACCGGGACCTGTTCGGCCCGGGGATGCTGGCAGTCGTAGTAATGCAGCACGCAGAGCGCCGTCGTTTCCCACCGGCGCCGCCCCGCGAATAGGAATTCCAGCCCGCCCCGCTCGTCTATCCTGAGCGACGAACCGCCCGATTTGAGTGTCGTTGTTGCCATCATCAGTTCCTTAATAGGATGCAAATGCCGCCAATATATAACCGGTTAGCATTTATTGCAAGAACTTTTTTCCCGCCGCCCGTAGGTGGGAGCATTCCGCACCGATCGTCATGGCGGGTTCCTGCATCCGTCACCACGCACAGCCGCGCCAGGGCGAAACGCCCGTCGTCGGCATGGTTCGTGAAAAGGAAGATCGGACACTCGCCGTCGATCAGCGCACGTGCGGGAAAAGACCGACCGCGTAGAGGGGGATGTTGGCGAACGTGTCGCGGCATTCGAAGTTTCTCGGCGAGGCGCGGTACACGCGGGGGGGCTTGAATCGGTCGGCGTACACCCAAAGACTCTTGACCGCGCGATTCAAGCCGCTCTTGACCTCAAGCGGCAGGATTGCATCCTCATACGGCACGAGGAAATCGACTTCGGCGATGCCTTCACTGATCCAGTAGTGCAGCGCACCTTCGCTTTTCCGGGCAAGTTCCGTGGCAACGAAGTTTTCCACAAACGCCCCGTTGTATTCGGCAAATGAGGCGTTTGCGAGCGTGATGATCCGGGCCGGGACATCGATCATGGCGCCAAGCAGGCCGCAGTCGAGCAGATAGGCCTTGAACCGGCCATGGTCCTCATAGCCGGCAAGCGGAAAGCGTGCGGCCGTTACGTTCGTGGAGGTGTAGATCAGGCCCGCGGCGCGCAGCCACTCCAGGGCCGACTCGAACTGGCTCGCACGACCGCCTTTCCTGACATCGCCATACTTGAATTTCTTGTTTTCACGGGCAAGATGCGAAGGGATGGACCGCCAGATCTCGGACACTCGCATGGCTTGGGTTGCCGTTGTGTATTTCGAGAAATCACGCTGGTAGGCGTGGAGGATCTCCTGCTGGATTTCCCGGATCACGGCAAAATCCCTGGATTGAAGATAACTCTGGACCACTTCCGGCATCCCTCCCGTGAAGAGAAAGGTCCGCAACAAGCTTGAAAGCTTACCGTGCAGCAGTTCGGCAAGCGGCTCGAACGTCTGCATTCCCTTCAACATGTCCAGCAGGCCGTCTTCGCCCAGGGCCTCAAGGAACTCAAAGAAACTGAGCGGAAACAGGGTGAGGAAATGCACCTTGCCCACCGGGAAACCGGTGGTCTTGCCGACACTGACCCCCAGAAGAGAGCCCGCCGCCACAAGGTGAACCTCGGGCGCCTGTTCGCAGAAATACTTCAGACTGGTCAGTGCTCTGGGGCAGGCCTGTATCTCGTCGAAGAACAGAAGTGTTCTTGAGGGATCAATCAACTGACCCCGATAGGCGGAAAGCACTTCGAGTATGTTCCCGGGGACAAGATCCCCATCGAACAACGAGGCGAGCGCCGATGTCTCTTCAAAGTTGAAATAGGCGCATGACTCATATTCGTTGCGTCCGAACTCCTTGAGCAACCAGGTCTTCCCCACCTGCCGCGCTCCCTGCACCAACAGTGGCTTGCGGGCATGACTGGCTTTCCATGCCATCAAGTCCTGATATGCCGCTCGCTTCATCCCAGGCCGCCTTTCTTGATTACATAACGATGTTTCCGAAAACGTGTCATACGGCATTATTGACGTCGTGAATCATGTCTTTCATGGCGCAAAATATGCCATAGTTGCTGATTTCCTGCAACCTGAGAATGGTGGCCTGAGAATGGTGGCGCATCTCCGGAAGCCCACCATTGCGTAGCCTTTGTCTGTCCCCCATGCATCTCACAGGATGCAGGTTGACAGGCTGTAGGCTGAAGGCTGTTAGGGAATGCGGGCATTCCTGTCTGTTTCCAGTCCAGGGCATTTACGATATTCCAAGAACGCCGTTCGGTCGTTTTACCTGACAGCCTACAGCCTAAACCGCTTCAGCCTCGGCGGCCCTATGGGACGCCAGTAAAAAAACAAAAAAACACTTGCGCCATACCACGCCTTCAGGCACAATAATAACCGCTTAGTGAGATAGTGTCCGGTCAATCAAAGAGAAAGAGGAGGTTGAGCTGTGAACTTCACATCAAGTCGGTCGGTCGGTGCGTGGCGGTGGGCGGTGGGAATCGTGGCGCTGGCCACGCTGTGGAGCACGGGCTTTGCGAACGCCACGGAGTACAGCGTCAACGTGGCCGCCGGCACCTACGAATGGACCAATGCGGCGTCCTTCACCCCCAACGGCGTGCCGGGCATCGCCGACACGGTGGTCTACAACGCCACGCTGTGGGGCAGCACGATGACCCTCAACTTCAACAGCAATCAGTCCGTCGGCGTGATGATCTTCACCAACGCCAACGCGGCGCACAGCCACACGCTCAGCGTCGGCAACAACACCACTGCGGGCGTGTTCAGGATGTACCGCCAGAACCAGACGGCCACTGCCGCCGCAGCCAGCACTCCCTCGGGGAACGCGCTGACGATCACCGAGTTTCACGATCTGGGCCTCTATCTCGGCATCGCTAGCTGCGGCGAGAACGGTTCACGCTGGAAATTCACCGGCGACGCCAAGATCACCTACCCCACGGCGGACAACACCGCCAACCCATATCGTGGTTGGGCGTCCGTTTTTGACTTCTCCGGCGCAACCAGCGTGTACCTGGCGCGAAATCCAAACGCCGCCAGCTTCGCCGTGGAAGAAATCCGGACCCGGGGACCAAACGCGACGTACTGCCTGCAGTTCGGGCGCAGCGACAACGGTGTTCAGACCTGGACCGTGGAAGCCGGCAGCCATCCCGTGCTGCGACACTCGGAGAACGGCAACATTTGCGGGGTCTCCAAGGTGGGCACAGGCGACGTCCTGATGGCGGAAGTGGATCTCGATTTTCCGATTTACTCCAGCAGCGGACTGAACAAGAACGGGGACGGCTGGGTCATACCGGCAGCGGACAACATGTATGATGGGACCATACGGGCGCGCAGCCTCACCGTGTCGAACCTTACCTCAACCGCCGCCAAGGTGATGCACGTGGGCGGCCGGTTGGAACTCGCGGGCCAGGCCGGCCTGGAGGCCGGCGGGGCCGGCAACGGCCATGCCTTGCACCTCAAGGCCGGTGCGTACGACCTCGGCTTCTTCAATCTCATGGGGTCATGGACCTCCACCTTTCAACCCATTGAGATACTCCCGGCGGGCGGCGACGTGTACATCGAGAGCACCGGCGCCGGGAAGTGCTACATCCGCACCTGCTCGCAGGCGCGCGACGACGGCGGAACCAAGCCCAGAACCAATGCCATGCTGATCGCCAACACGATCAACCTGGCCTCCACGAACAGCTATCTCACCGACCGGAATGCCCTCCAGGACGACGACGGCAATGCCGGCGGGGTGGTCGAATTCCGCGGCGACTTCATCAACCGCAGCACGGAGACGAACCTGTTCCGGACGGAGGCTACGGTGCTGCGCGCGATCGGCGGGTTGAGCGACGTCCAGTACATCGAGGCGCCGAGTCAGGATCTGGGCACGTCCGGTCCCGGCACGCGCAATTTCGAGCTCAAGCGGCTGGCGCTGGGGCAGAATGCGCAGGGAACCACCGCCTTCACCCGGCTGGTGCTGCGGGATGCCTACGACAACCACCCGGTGGACGCCCAACCGGAGGCGCTCTACGTCACCACGCTCGAGCTGTACGCGGGCTCGGAGCTGTTCCTCAACGGCGTCAAACTCTACTGCAAGAACAGCGGATCATGGGTGCAGGCGCCGCTGGGCAGCTTCACGCCGGGGGACGGCACGGGCAAGATCGCGGCCCAATGGCCCCTGCCGCCGCCCAGCGGAGCCGTTTTCACGATCCGGTAGCCAGGTCGCAACAGGTTTGCGGCCGGCCCTATTCGTCGTAAGCTTTGGCGTAGGCTTCGTCGTTCCTTTCCGCTCCTCGTTCGACAAGGCTTACGCCAAAGCGTACGATTTCGGTGAACGATAGCGGCGACGCGAACGGTGGACGATTGTCCGGTTCACCTGCCCGCGGGCAGTCGCTGAGCGGTCACCGTGCGGTGCAAGCCGCGGAAACGGACGCAGAACCCCCAGCCGCCCTGTCCCTGCGTGATCTTGAGCAGGAGGACATTGCGGCCCGCCCGCAATGGCGCCGGCATGACGTCCTGATCCGGCGTGACGCCGCGCGCCACATCCAGGTTGCGCCAGACCTGCGCGCCGTTCAGCCAGACCGCCAGGCCATCATCGCTGCCGGCCAGCAACTGCGCATCCTGCGCCACCGGCGAATCGATCGCCGTCAACGCATAGACGAAGCAATCCGTTTTCGGGCCGAAGTACGGGATCAGGTTCGCGCCGGGATTGGCAAGGTCTAGATCGCAGGCGATCCACGACACGGAGAGGGACGGCACAGCCGCGGTCCATGCCGCCTCGCCGCCCAGACGGTCGTCCGTGTACGGCTTCGGGAAGGGGCCCAGGCAGTTCCACTGGCTGATGAAATCGCCATCCTGCAGACGTTCGCCCGACAGATCCGCAGCCGCGACATTCAACCGGCAGGCGCGGCTCGCCTTGTTCAGCAGCCGGGCGCGGCCACGATCCAAGCCCGGGCCGAGACGGATGCCGGCACGGTGCGCCGCGGCGTTGTAGTTGGTGCCGTTGCCGCCATTGAGCGCAAGGATGCGCCACAACTTGTAGTAGACCTGGTCCTTCTCGACGGTATAGCGATGCACGTCGGCCGCCCGCTGCAACGGCGCCAGCGACCACTGACTGAACAGGTTGACGCCCGCCTCGAACTGCGCACGCGGAACGGCCCCGGTGCGGGCCTGTTCGGAGCCGAGCGACGCACAGGCCGCAGCCAGCCCGGAAACCCGCAGGAGCAGTTCGTTGTAGGTCTCCTGGAACGGCAGGAACGGCAGCACCTTGCGCGCCAGCGGCTCCACGAAGAACGGTAACCTGTCCAACCGCAGGTTCAGGAAAAACTCTCGGTCATGCTGCTCCAGACGCGCTCCGCGCACGCCGGCCGAGACGGCAACCGCGCCGCGGGCGAAATCGACGTCTATCCTGTCGCGGCGGGGCGGCACGCCCAGCGCCCGGAGCAGCCCGAAAGCCATCACCAGGTGCCCCGCCGGGTCCGGATGCACGGCGTCCGGGATCATGCAGAACCCGGGGTCTGCCGCCTTGGCTCTGGCATCGACCTCGTTCATCAGCGTGTGCAGATCGCCGGCCGGTAACTGCTCCGCCGCCGCCAACTTGAGCACTTCATCCGCCAGGACGCGCAGTCCCCGACGGTTGTAGTGCGCCGCCGCCAACCCCGGATTGACCGCCTCGTCAACCATGCCGGGCGTGAGCAGCACCGGTCGCACGCCGGCCGCCTTCAGGCGCGCCACGAGTTCGTGCATGGCGTTGACGTAGGTGGCGCGGATCTCCTGGTCTGACAAGGTGCAGCGGCCGTCATTCATGCCGTAGCAGACGGTGACGATAGTGGGCTTCAGCGCCAGCACATCGCGCTGCAGGCGATTGACCCCGCCCGGCGCCGTGTCGCCCCCCCACCCTGCGTTGAAGAACCTCAGCTTCCATTCCGGGAAGCGCGTAGCCAGATAGGTTTCGACGTAGTTGGTGTAAAGCTGCTGCTCGGTGATCGAGTCCCCCAGGAACACGATCCGATCATTGGCGTGCAAAACGCAGGTGGAATGTTTCATGTTGTCTCCGCAAGGCCGATCACCACTCGATCGGGCTGGGCGGTTCATCGTGCCCCTGATCGATGGGGGGCTGATCGCTCGGAATGCCCGCATAGTCCTCGCGGATGCGCTTGAGAACGGCGGGCGGGGTATAATACAGGCTGATAAGAGTTCCCTGGCAGCCACGGTCGGGCATGGCTTCGGCGTGGAGCGCCATGTACTGTTCGAGGATGCCGAGGGCGTCGTCGCAAATCCGCGCGAGCTCGGCCTTTTGCGCATCGCTGAGTTGCTGCGGCTCCAAACCTTTGAAGCGTTGCAGCTCCGAGCCCTTGGCCATGGCCTTCAGGTAGAGCAGGGTGCAGCGCACACGGTTGTCGAGGAAGCTCAGAAATCCGCGTCCGGCTTCGGATGCGGTCCGTTTCGCGCACTGGGCGAGGAGTCCACGGACCTGGGCGAAGAGCCTGTGATTCCCCTCGATGTCGGAGATCTGCCACTTCCCGAAGTAGCCAAGCCCCTTGCGCCCCCAGCATCCGGCGAAGCAGAAGCCGATGTTGAAGAGCTTGTTGGTGGCTATCCAGTCCGCTTCGGCGATGAGCTCGTGCGCCCGCGCGAACGCTGCAGGGTTTCCGATGCCGAGGTCACTGGCATACTTGCCATAGAAGTCGCGGGCCGGCAGGCTGCCGGCGATGCAGGACTCGGCGGCATAGCGGGCGACGAGCTGGTTCTCGGCCGTACGCCAGTGGTTGAAGGCCATCCCCTGAACCTTACCCTGGAGTTGGCTCAGCACACGTTCCAGTCCGGGCACGCCGTTCTGCTGCAGGTACATCGTCCCGTCGAATTCGAGCCAGCTATAGATGAAAGTCCGCCGCCACAGGGCATCAGACCAGGACGCGCGGCTCAGCGCGTCGGCGACGCGGCCGCTGCTGTGCTCGGGGAGAAAGGCGAACCCGACGCCTTCGGGCAGCTCATCGCGAACCACGCGGAGGATGGCCGGATGAAATTCGGGCAGGACGCAGTAGGCGCCGAGGGCGAGGTCCAGCTGCCTCGCGGCCGCCTCGGGCTTGAAGGCCCGGATCGCGGCCAGCAGCGCGCTCAACTGGCTCATGATGCTGTCGAAATTGGCTTTCCCGCTCTTGAGCGCGGCCTGGAACTCGGGCGATTCGACAAGCGCCTGGGGGTAATGGGCCGCGAGCGTCCGCAACACCGTCTCCGGGGAGTTGGCCTCACCCCAGCCGCCGGTTTCGGAGGTGATCAGTTCCAGGGTATCGATCAGGGGGTAGAGTTCAAGGACGCGCCTGCAGGTGGAGAGCGTGAGTTCGAGGCTGCCGCCGCGCGGCTCGAACGAGAATTGGATGTGCAGGCCGCAGCGCTTTGCCTCCGCCATGACTTCCCGCAGCCAGGCGATCGCCATTTCGCTTTTCCGCTGCGCGTCGTCGAAGTGGGGCTCGATCTCGGGGATGCAGTAGGTCTTCGCGTTGGCGATCGCCTTCTTGAGCAGGGGATGGTCGGGAATGTCGTGCCGCTGACCGTAGAAGAAGGCGCCGGCGGTTTTCTGATTCCCGTCCTGATCGCCGTCGATCCACTGATGCGGATAGCTGTGGAAGGAGATATGATTGTAGCGCAGTCGGGCCAGGTTGCGGATGTATTCCTTTGCCTCCTCCAGGGTGTAGCTGGAGATGTCCATGGGGAAGTTGATATGCTGCCGGATACCACGCCGCTGGATGGCCGGGGTGATGGCGAATGGCGTAAATGCCGAGAGCTCCGCATCACGCAGCTTGACCGGCCCGGTGATCTCGAACCGCCAGCCCATCTGCTCCAGGAAAGTGTGGACGGCATGCAGCACGCAACTTTCGTCGGCACCGCGGAGCACGATTCCCGCCCCGGATCTTTCGCCGGCAAAGGCGAAGGCCGGCAGCACGGGGTCGATGCGGCACTCGACCGCCGCCGCGAAAGACGGAAGGAACCGGTTCAACTCGGCGCGGGCGAACCCCAATACCTCGGATTGATTAGCCATTTCAATTCCTCAAGTAGTAGTTGTTGTAGTCGTTGTAGAGGAGGTGAAGCGGCTGCTCGTCCTCGTCGATTTCGGCGAACCGGGGTGCGCTGAGAAAATGGTTGTCCACATGGTCGTCGTTGACGCGGCTGACTTCGCCGACCAGCACGGTGCCCTTGCCCGGCTCGCCCCAGAAGGTGTGGTAGTTGCGCTGGGGCAGCGTCACCGACTCGCCCGGAGTGAGGGTGATGGTGCCGCCGGCGGGAACGGCTACGCGCACGCCGTCCATGCTGACGGTCACCGGGGTGTCGTCCTGGCGGTCGTCATTGGTGGCGTTCCACATGCGGATGATCAGGTTGCCGCCGCCACGGTTGATGATGTCTTCCATCTTCTGGTAGTGGAAATGCTCCGGGGTGATCTGGCGCTCGCGCACGATCATGATCTTTTCGCAGTAGGACTTGCCGAGGGGATTCTTCAGGTCGGCAAACGCCCCGTTGCGGATGGTGAACAGGAACAGCCCCATGCGGTTGAAATCGCCGCTGCCGAAGTCGGTGATGTCCCAGCCGAGCTGCTGGTCGACGAGATCCCGAACCTCCGGCCCCTTGCCTCGCCAATCCGCCGGCGTCCAGGTGGCGAACGGCGGCAACAGGAACTTGTGCTCGGCCAGAAAGGCCAGGCTCTCGCGCATGACGTAGTTGATTTCCGAACGCTTCATTGCTTCAGGCTCCTCTTTGTGGCTGTCTCCCGTACGGACTCAAGCGTTTGACCAGCCGCCACATTCGATGGTCTTGATCTCCCGTGGTGCGAACTTCAGGGCCAGTTCACCGGCCTCACCGATGGGGATCGGTTGCTGTCGCTCTTCCAGGAAGTTCAGCTCCCAGGCTTCATCCGCGGCAAGGCCGGGGATGCGTAAGGTTATGTTGGTGTCGCAGGGCTGCGCTGAGTTGTTGAGCAGGCGCAGCAGGAGGCCGTCGCGCTGGTCCAGGCGTTTCAAGGCGCAGAACATGATCTCCGGTGCGGAGATCGCAATGCCACTGAGATGGCCGCCCCGCAGATGCAAAGGCGGTGGCGGAACGTAGCCGGGCAAGGTCGAGTCCTCGCAGTCGCGGCCGACCACCGCCACCGGCGCGACCACGGCATTACGTGCCTCGCGCCGGGCCGGTCCGGGATCGGCTCCGAATGGAATGAGGCTGTAGCGGAAGGCGCGTTTGCCCAGGCACTGCGCGGTCGGCAGGGCATGTTCAGGGTTGGTGAAGCCGCAACCCATCTGGTCGGTGGCACGCATCAGGGTCAGCGCCAGCGTGGACGCCGCGTCGCCGGCAAGCTCGTACTCGAAAAGGTCGTCGCTGGCGACCATGAGGCCGCGGTTGCCATCGGTGACAGCGACGTGTCCTTGGAAAGGCAGAACGGATTTCCCCCCATTGGGTGGGCGGCGAACGTGATCGAACGGCATGCCGGCCGTGGCATGAGCGCCGGCGATGCCGGTGGGCAGCAGGACCCGCAGGCGGTGGTCGCCGGCCTGGTTGTCGACCGTGGTGACGATCTCCAGGCGCGTCGAACCGGCACGCAGGCTGATCCGTGTGTTCAGGCTGCAGGTGGCAAGCCGGTCGCTCCGGCTCCGGCGGTCAGAGGAGAGTCCCTCGGGAAGGCGCAGTTCCTGGCGGATCTCGAGCGTTGCATCGAACGGAGTGTCGCGGCAGATGGAGACCTCGGCCGCCTGGCCAAGGCTGGTGATGACGCGGTCATCCGCTGGCGTGAAATGGGAAAAACCGTTTCCGGCTTCGCCGCCGTCTTCGAAGTGGTGCAACTGCCTATAGATGTGGCCGGTTCGCTTGTCGGTCAGGTCAAAACGGCCGTCGGGGCGCAGCTCGACGCGCAGGAACTCGTTCTCCATTCCCTCCGCCGAAATGCTCGGCGCGCGGGCGGGAGCCGCACCGGGCTTGGCCGCCGGTCGCAGGGCGAAACGCCGGAAGCCGAGGGCGGGGAGTGCAGCCTGGAAGGTGGCCCGCCAGCGGCGGACGGGCACGTGCTGGGGATGGCCGCGAAGCGGGTCGTAGCGGATATGCAGTGCGTCGCCCAAATCCTCCATGACGGCCGGAACCTCGGCCGCGTCAACGGCGACGATGACGAAATGCTTCCATTTCATGGCGGCGGGGATGTCGATCTCGACGGTGACGACCTCGTCGCGGGCGTGCCCGAGCGGGTTGAAGACGCAGAGCGTCAACTCGTTTTCATTCGAACTGCCGGCGGCGTTGGTTAGGGCGAGCATGCTCTCCCGCGCGATCTCGCGGGCGATGTCTTCGACCTGGTCGAAGCGCGCCATGACTTGGCGGTAGACGGTTTCGGCGCTGACGCAGGCATGGCTGTCGTGGGCCTGGTTCTGCAGCAAAAATCTCCAGGCATGGTTGAGAGCGGCTTGGGGATAGGGGAGCAGTCCCGCACTCCAGGCCATGGCCGCGAACGGCTCGGCCCAATCCACTAGAAGCTGTTCGACGCGGCGGTTGGCCTGTTTGACCTCCGGGCGCGCCGAATGGACATCAGCCAAAATCGCGGCCGCGGGATCGAGCAATTCCCCGCGGATCTCGCGCCAGGCGACGCCGCGCGCCGCCAGATCCCCCTCCACCGCCTCGGCGAACTCCCGCAAGGAGCTGTGGCGCGCCGCGGCACCGGGGCATTCCCGGTTGATGAGCTCGACGATCCGCGGGAGGTTCTCCTGCGCGAAGGCGTGGTCGATCCCGCTCAGGCAGAGCAGATGCGGGCCGACGCTGTTGGGCGTCCGCAGAGCGAGGAGTTTTCGTACCCGGTTGCGCAGCCCAAGGCGCGGAAAGGGGGTGTGCTCACGGATTTCATCGTAATCGTCGAGCGACTCCGGCAGCCCCGTCGCCTCGCCGTAGCTGCTGTTGGAGAAGAAGAAGTTCACCGCGCTGCCGTCGGCGCCCACCCAGCGGAAGGCCGCCGGGGCGTCGAGGGGGACCCCGCGCCAGCCGACGGCTTTGTCGATGCCGCAACCGTGTAGGATCTGCGGCAATTGGCTGACATGCCCGAACTGGTCGATGTTGTAGGAGATTTTCATTTCTCCCCCGAAGCGGCGGCACTCGCGGATCCCCAGGGCCAGGTTGCGGATGATCGCCTCGCCCCCGGCCAGGGTCTCGTGCGGCTGCGTGTACCAGGGACCGATCTCGAGCCGCCCGGCGGCGATCAGGGCGCGGATCTCCGGTTCGCGTTCCGGGCGCAGCTCGAGATAGTCCTCGAGCGCGGAGAACTGCCCGTCGAGCAGGAAGGAACGGAATGCCTCATCGCGCGCCATCACGGCGAGCAGACAGTCAAAGAGCTTGACGAGCCGCAGGCGGAAGCTCTCGAAACTCATGTACCATTCGCGGTCCCAGTGAGTGTTCGAAATCAGATGCAAGGTCCAGGGAGCCGTACGCGTGGCGCGCTTTGCGATGCGGTTTTTCATGGTCTCATTCCGAACCCGAATCACTTCGGGCTCCATTGGATGAACGCCTCGGCTTCCAGTCGAGGCAACGTCACCGCGCGCCGGCATCCGGGCAGGCGTGAACACTTGTACACGCTATGACATTACCGGTTATGTCGCAAGGCCGAAGCTCAGCCTGCGGGAGTGACGGAACTTGGATTTTCCGACACAGGCGGATCTGCGCGTGACACGACCGCCCTACGTAGGCCGCAAATCCGTTGCGGCCTCGGTCGAGTGCGCCGGATGTCCCCTGTCCTTCAGGAATCGGGGGCGGGCGACCGCTCCGCCGTGCAGCATCAGTGGACTCGCCGGTTGGGCGGGGGCGCGGTGGTGCCGCGCACGGACAGGCGGGCGGGCAGGGTGACGTCCGGCAGCGGGCGGTCCGGCGTTTCGAGAGCCTCAATCACGATGCGGGCCGCCGTGCGACCGATCTCCGCGATGTCGAAGGCCACGCTCGTGAGCCGGTTGTTTCCGGCCGCGTCGGGCAGCGGGTCGGTGTCGTCCCAGCCCATCACGCTGATGTCGTCCGGAATACGCGCTCCGATCCGCTCGAACGCGTAGCAGGCGTGCAGGGCGTTAGGGTCGTTGAGCGTCAGCAGCGCGGTGGCCTCCGGGTGTCGGCGCAAGGCCTCGCGCAGGGGTTCCTCCACGAGGTGGTCGTCGGTAATCGCCACCGGTACCAGGCAACCCGCCGGATCGACGCCGGCTGCCGCGCAGGCCTCGCCATATCCCGCCAGGCGCTCGTCCGAGGGATAGCCCCCTTCGGGGCGCCCCATACAGAGCACCCGCCGGTGGCCGAGGGCCAGCAGGTGCTCCATCGCCAGGCGCGCGCCGGCGTGCTCGTCGCGCAGCACCGAACCGCCGCCTTCGATGCGATTGCTCAAGGACACGATCGGATGCGGCCGCGCAGCTGGCGTGCGCCGCAGCCGGTCGATAAGCTTCTTCGACAAGGCATGCACAATCAGACCGTCCACCTCGCCCCGCCAGACCGCCGGCGGGAGTTCCAGCGGCAGGGGGTGATGTGTCACGGGATCGAACGAGGGCAGAACCAGCAATCCGAAATCGTGGGACGACACCTCTTCGGCGATGCCGCGGAACAGCTCGTAGAAGAAGCGCACCTTCCCTAGGTGGCTCGGCAGGAGCAGCCCAATGACGCGGTTGAGCGGCGGGGTGCCGGACTTGCGCAAGGCCAGCCGCCGGGCCGCCTGGTTGAGTTCCGGGCGGTAGCCGAGTTCCTCCGCCACCTCCCGAATATGCGCCGCCGTGGCCTCCGCGACTCCGCCCTTGCCGCTGAGCACGCGCGAAACCGGAAACACGCTCAGCCCGCACTTCTTCGCGACATCGCGCAGCGCCACGGGCCGAGGGCCGCTGCCGCGCCGGGAACGCCGTTTTAACTTGGTTCCGCTTCGATCTGCCATGGCCAATGAGAATGTTCTTCTTGCCCCGCTGGGTCAAGATCATTGCCGCGACAATCATTGCTCCGCGAACAACAAGTTGATGGCCTTCCGCTCTTGGGCGGCGAGTGCGGGGTCGGTCTGAACACGCGGGTGCTGCCGTTTGATCGCGATGCTCACGGCCGCATAGTCCATGCCGCCGACGGCGGCGCCCAGTTCCCGCAGGGTAAGCCCGGTGTAGCGCCGCGCCAACCGCAAGACCAGCGCCACGCCGGAGTCGCCGTGGCGGTTGCGGAACGCGCAGGGCCAGCCCTTGAGAATTGATATTCACGTTCGGCGCAACGGTGGCGAGCCGCGCCGAGGCGAATGTCCGTAAGCGATGGAAATCCGGTGCGCACCGCAAAGCGACGGAGATACAGAGCGGCGTGAAGCCAGCGTGGCGGAGGATCGCCACCTCTCTTATGGGATGCCCGTGGGGGCGATCTCCCGTTGCCCTTGTTTTCGGCCGCCCCCCGGTTTAATCACCGTGCCAAAATCGCTCGCCACAGTAAGCCTGGTGATTCCGAACCGCCCACTGGTCGCTGGCTGATAAATTCGCGGAAATCGGTGATAGATAAGTGCTGGATTCCGCAAGGGCGTTTGAGGCCGTGCCGCATGCTTCTTCCCTTGCCTGAAGGGTCGATGCCCCCCAGCCCAGCAGTGCCCCGACCGCGGAATCACGGTGGCGGCAGGTTCAGTGACACCACAAATGCCGCCACTTCGCCAAATCCGGTAGCGATGTCGGTCGGAAGATTGCACTCTCCGGCCAATTCGGCAAACGGTCCAGACCAGTCCGCGGGGGGAGAAACGAGTTCTCCGGGAATGTCATGGGTTCCCCGACGTTTGAAGGTCTTCCCGATTGCCGAAATCAACCGAACTACATCCAGTTCCCCGCGTATGAGCAGAACCATGTCCACCAGATCTCGAACGCGTGAGTTGAGCCTTTTGCCACGCGGCCGGGTGTAGGCATGTAGCTTCTCGGCAAACTGCTGCTCACGCGGTATGGCAAAGAAGGGGATGGATGGGATGCCGGCGAAATCCAGCCACGCATGCCCTTGGATTTCATCCAGGGGCTCGATGATCGTGTCGCCAACCCCGACATCAAGGTGAAAACGGGCGAAGACGCGGCCGTCCATGCGGCATTCGACGGGATACCGCGCTCCGCCGTAGGGCGCCCCATCCAGATCCGCGATGGGTTCACCGATCACGAAGGTGAAGAAATCGGCCCGGTCCTGAGTTGCGGCCGCCTGAAGCATCGTGAGGATTCGCAGGTTCAAGGCTTTCCCGCTTGCCCGAATGCGTTGACGCAGGGTTAGATCAATGTCGCGCGTGGTGCGGGCGCCGGCCATCCGGAGTTCCATCGCGTAGCCGCCTTTGAGCGCCCAGTGCGCGGCACCTTCAGCGAAGAGGCGACACAGCAACCGATCGAAGGCCACCTGACGTCGCAACCGCTGCACATCAAGACCTTCGCGTTTGGCCTTTTGGTTCAGGCGTGTTTCCAGTGCCTGGCGGAACGCTGCTGCATCTGCAAACCGACGTTCGATCTTCACGTCGTTGTCCCCTTCCGAAGTGCCTCAAGAACCCTGCGGTCCGGGTGTCTTTCAAGTTCTGACTGGGCGATAATACCGCGCCGCAGACCCTCCGAGAGTGCCTGCTGCAGCCGGTCGTGGGATTCCGTTCCCTCACGAAGAAGCTCGGTGATGGCTCGCAGTGGTTTGACTACGCGGTAGCCCTGGCGCTTTTCGATATCCGCGGGGGACACCGTGGCTTTGTGGAGCACCAGCACCTTCGGGATGGCCGCCGCCCTGCGGAATGCTGGCGGGACCGTCAGGTGGAGTCGGGGCGGCATGACATCAGAAAGTTCATGGATGCTCAGAGCTGTTTGGTGGGAATAGATCCCCTGCGGCTCCCCATCCCGATTGCAGGACCAGAGAGCCCACAGGACATAGTGGCCGTCCACCCCAACGGGGAACCGAGCCAACCGATAAAGGCCCCGGTACTCGCGAATCCAAGCGCCGGTGCTGACGTGATAGACATGGCTCGGCGAACTATAGCCAGCCTGAATGGCCTGCCGATAGGAGAAGTACCCCTGCTGCGCTTCGGCTACCCGATAGAGCCTCTGCTCATTGTTCGTCATACGTTCACCTGCATAGAACCTAATATATTGTGAGGTTATATGCAATTACCAAACCGACCGGGCGAGAGTCCAACTGATGGCCTGGAGAGTAGCGAATGGGAAGAACGGCATGACGCCGACTCATGGCCTGGGGGAAACAGACGGAAGGAAACGGAGGTGTACTGGGTATGGAGCTGTTCACTCAGTCCACGATAAGGCGCATTGGCGGCCCGGGAGCCGTCAGGATTTTCATGTCTTTCCAGCGAGGCGCATGGTTACTTTATGGTTACTTTTCGAGGCATGTTTTCGACAAGCGAAAGGGAGACGACAAGGGCGGATTCAGGCAAAGGCCAAAACAGCAGCCATGCACAATACTATTGATTCTATTGGTACTTATGCTGGTTCTGCCCAGTGCAATCGGCCTTTTTGAGTGGCACCCCCGGCAGGGCTTGAACCTGCGACCGCCGGATTAGAAATCCGATGCTCTATCCAGCTGAGCTACGGGGGTATTTGCTATTAAAGCCCAATAAAACGATGGTTTTCTAATAGTAGAGAAAAGCCTTCACGAATGCCTTGATTCCATGTTACGCATTTGTTACGTTGTTTGCATGCAAAACGGGTGGAGGATGTAACATGACGCAACATGAGAATGGTATCCACGAAAAGCATGGCGGGAATGTACGGGCGGACGGCAAGACCGACAAGCCCAAAAAGGAACCGACCATCAGGGTGCGCAGATGGAAAGGCCCCGATGGTCTGGAGCGTGCCGCCTACCAGGCGGACGCCGGTATGATCAATGGCAAACGCGTGATGCGGTCGTTCGAGACGAAGGCCGCGGCCAAGGCTTGGCTGCATGAGATGGGACTCATGATCAAGGATCAGGGCCAGGCCGCCATGGCCCTGTCGGACCGGGAACGACTGGACGCCATCCGGGCGACAGAGGCACTGAAGGAGGCTCACCTACCGGACACCATCGAGGATGCCGTGAAGTGCTTCGTGGCCGCCAAGGCCCTCCTGACCGGCAAGGCAACCATCCTGGACGCCGTCCAGCACTACGTGGCGACCACCGCCATTCTGGAGGGCACGGCAACGCTCGAGACGGCGGCGCGGTACTACCGGGAACACAAGGCCCCCGTTGTCCGCCGCACGGTGACCCAGGTTGTCGACGAGCATATCGCCGATGCCAAGGATCGGAACGTGCGCCCTATCACCCTTCGCGACTTGGACCACCGGATGGGGCTGTTCAAGGGCATGTTTGGGGATCGGCTCATTACGGAGATCACGAAGGAGGATGCCGAGCAGTGGATCCGCAGCCGGGGGAAGATCTCCAACATCACCAAGAAGAATTACCGGGTGCTGGGGGGCGGGTTGTTCAACTTCGCGATCGAGAAGGAGTATGTCAGCGAAAACCCGTTCGCGCGGCGGACCCGGCGCCGGCATCATGAGGACGAGAAATTGCCGGAATGCCTGTCCTGGCAGGATGTGACGAAGTTGCTGAACGCGGCGGCCGCGCATGAGCCGAGCATGGTGGCCCCTCTGGCGATCGGGTGTTTTTGCGGGTTGCGGACGGCCGAGCTCCGGGGCATGGACTGGAAGCACGTCAACCTGGCGGCCAACCGGATCACGGTCGATTCGAGTGTGGCCAAGAAACGGCGGACGCGTTACGTCGTGATTCCCGATAACCTGGCGGCCTGGCTGTTGCCCCACCGGGAAACGTCGGGTTTTGTGGCGCCGCAGGGTGAGAAGTGGCGTTTCCGGTTCGATCACGTCCGGGATTTGGCCAAGATCCGTTGGCCCAGTAATGCCATGCGTCATGCTTTCGCGTCGCATCATCTGGCGATGTACGGGGACCCTGCCCGGACCGCGTTTGAGCTGGGGCACCACCGGGACACCTCGATGCTGTTCGATCACTACCGCACGCTGATCACCAAAGAGGACGCGCAGGCCTACTGGAAGATCATGCCGGCGGAAGTGCCGGGAGTGGTTCAGTTACCCGTAGGGGCGTAAGGCCCTTGGCCAGATACCATGGGTGAGTCGGCCGGGCTGCCCTGTTGCGGCGGAATTGCCTCCCCTCCTCTCAATGCTGATCCCGGATGGACCAACCGTCATTGATTCGCCAGTGAGTGGCGGGATGAGTCGGCGGGAATCGCGATTGGCCTGAATGGGGTTGCCAAACGTGTTTCGGAGTGCCATCCTGACTCCATGAAAATGAGTCTCCGGGTGGGGGTTGTGGTGCTCCTTTTGCCCTGGTGGACAGTTGGCGCCAGTCCCCTGACGAACCGAAATGACGATGCGGCCTTCATCGCGGCGGTCATGCCTGGCGTGCGGGAGATCCAGCCCACCGTCTACGGCTATCGTGTGGCGACCACCGGTGGCGTCGTGTCTGTTTACAGGACGTATTCGGGCTTCCGTGCGCCCAATGTCGAAGCGGTCCGTACCCCTTACGGATACAGTGTCAGAGACGCGAAGGTCCGCACCTACCACGCCTCTTGGGCCGGCTACAGTACCGAAGGCGGTGACCAGATTCGCCGGACCCGGACGGGCTATGACCTGGGAAGTGGCACGTTGACGAGTAACATCAACGGCTACACGTATCGGCGGAAGTAGGCCGGGACGGTGAAACGTGACGACAGTCGTACGTGGATAGACTACGGAGGACGTGAAATGACTGATGGGTCAGGGGACGTCCCCGCCCCTCGATGCTGATCCCGGATGGACCAGTCGTCATTGATTCGCCAGTGAGTGGCGAGGTGAGTCTGGGGCGTTGAGCGTTCTGGGTCTGGCTGCGAGCTAGCCAGGAGCCAGTGGTTGGAAACTAGTATCTCGTTGTTTGGATGGTTAATCTATCCCCTTCTTGGACGACAAAGACCCCGCCAGGTTTCCTGATCAACGAATCCTTGTACTGGTCGGGTGGATACCGCACTTCGAAATGCTTGCTGAGGAACCCGCCCGCACGCATTAACTTCTGAGCCGGTGCGCGCACTAAAAGTGAGCCACCTTT
>CAZTAJ010000058.1:0-25688 GCA_964611575.1 uncultured Verrucomicrobiota bacterium | reverse complement strand
CCGGGATTCTCATGCTCCGCAACTCCTCCAGCCCGGAAACGTATTTTCAGGCGGCGTTCCGGGTGCAATCGCCCTGGACGGTCCGTAACCCCGACGGTGCGTCCCCGAACACGGAGCAGATCATCAAAGAGGAGTGCTACGTCTTCGATTTCGCCCCGGACCGGGCCCTGCGCCAGATCGCTGATTACAGTTGCCGGTTGAACGTGAACGAGGCCAACCCGGAAAAGAAGGTGGAGGAGTTCATCAGTTTCCTGCCTGTCCTGGCCTACGACGGCAGTTCCATGAAGCAGATTGACGCCGCCGGCATTCTCGACATGGCCATGAGCGGCACGACGGCAACCCTCCTCGCACGGCGCTGGGAAAGCGCCTTGCTGGTCAACGTGGACAACGACACGTTGCGCCGCCTCATGGACGACAAGAAGGCGATGGAAGCCCTCATGAGCATCGAGGGCTTCCGCAACCTGAACCAGGAAATTGAGACGATCATCAACAAGTCGGAGGCCGTAAAGAAGGCGCGCAAAGAGGCCAACGACGAGGAACTGTCCCCGAAGGAGAAGAAGGAGCTTTCCGACGAGGAAAAGGAGTACAAGGGCAAGCGCAAGATGATTCAGGAGAAACTCATCAAGTTCGCCACGCGGGTGCCCATCTTCATGTATCTGACCGACTACCGCGAGCGGACGCTGAAAGATGTGATTACGCAACTGGAACCGGGCATGTTCAAGAAGGTTACGGGGTTGACCGTGAAGGACTTCGAGTTGCTGGTCAGTCTGGGGGTCTTCAACAGCGCCCTGATGAACGACGCGGTTTACAAGTTCAAGCGCTACGAGGACGCCAGCCTGAGCTACACCGGGATCAACAAGCACGAGGGCGAGGACATCGGCCTGTACGATACCGTGATCACCCGCAAGGATGCGGCGAAGGTCTTTGAGAACGTGCCAGCCGGCGGAGGATACGGAACATGACGATAAGAAAGAGATAGAGCGAGACCATGGCAAAGGGTGCCGTGACCCGCAACGATGTCGGCTGTGAAGAGGGGCGCGCTACCCCACCAATGCGTTGCGAAGTGTACACGCATTTTCCAGCAGGGCTTTCACGCCGTCGTAGTCGCCCTTCTCCAGCATCGAGACCAGCGTATCCAGTTCCTTCCCGAACAGGCAAAGCTCCCCGCGCAACGCCGCGTGATTGGTCTTCACGATGTCGTGCCACATATCGGGCGAACCGGCCGCAATGCGCGTCGCATCCCGGAACCCGGGACCGCACAACGATTTCACCTCATCCGCCCGGTCGCGTCCGGCCACCTTGACCAGCAGGGCCGCCAGCAGATGGGGCAGATGACTCGTTCGCGCCACCAGGGCATCGTGCTCCGGGGCGTCGAGCCGCACCACGCGCGCGCCCACACCCCACCACAACCGGCAGACCCGATCGACCGCCTCCCCGTCAGTGCCGGCGCCCTGCGTCACGGCCGTGACCGCGCCATCGTAAAGATCGGCGCGCGCCGCCTCCAGACCGGACTCTTCGGAACCCGCCATCGGATGGCTGCCCACAAACACCGCCGGTGAACCGGCCAGGGCCGCCTCCGCCTCCCGTTGCAGGTCGGCCTTGGTGCTGCCGACGTCGGTCACGACGCACCCCGGCCTGAACGCATCGCGGCACTCGCGGATCAACGCCGGGATCGTCAACACCGGCGTGCAGAAAACGGCCACATCGGCATCGCGCACGGCGTCCGCCGGCGTTTCGTGGCAGACGTCCACCACATGGCCCTTCAGGGCCGCCCGCCGGGTGCTTTCGCGGCGCGCGTAACCCGTCACGCGCGCCAGCCCGCGTTCCCGCAGCGCGAGGCCGAGCGATCCGCCCATGAGCCCGAGACCCAGGATCGACACATTCATGACATCTGCTTCAACACCTTTTTGAGGGCGCGCAGGCAGCGCCGGTTCTGGGCAGCCGTGCCAACGGTGATCCGGATGTGTTCCGGCAGGCCATACGCATCCATGGGGCGGACAATCACGCCCTCGCGTTGCAGCGCCTCGAACACCCGGCGTCCCTGGCCTGTCTGCACGAGCACGAAGTTGGCCGACGACGGCACATAGGGCAGCTTCATTTTCGCGAAGGCGCCCTGCAGCCGATCGAGGCCGTCTCGCATCATGGCGCGCGTCCGCTCCACATACGCGTCGTCGTCCAGCGCCGCCACGGCCGCCATCTGCGCCATCGCCGTGCTGTTGAAGGGCTGGCGGATGCGATGCATGAGCTGGATGCACTCGGCCGGGGCGATGCCATACCCGATCCGAAGTCCGGCCAGGCCATAGGTCTTCGAAAAGGTGCGCATCACGATCACCTTCCGGCCCTGCCGCACGTACTTCAGGACATCCGGCTGCTGTTCGACCGGCAGCAGTTCCACATAGGCCTCGTCAAAAACGACCACGACGTGCTCCGGCACTTTCTGCATGAAGTCGTCAATCGCCGCGCCGGACACCAGGGTGCCGGTCGGGTTGTTCGGGTTCGCGATGAACACCACGCGCGTATCCGGCCGGATCGCCTTGAGCATGGCATCGAGGTCGTGCGTGTAGTTGACCATGGGCACCGTGATCGTCTTCGCCTGGAACATGGCGGCGATGAGTTTGTAGACCACGAAGGCCCGGTCCGCCATCACGATGGTGCTGTTGCCGTCCAGGAAGACGTGGCCCACGAACTCGAGCAGTTCGTTGCTGCCGCAGCCCACAATGATCTGGCCGGCATCGACATGCAGTTTCCGCGCCAGCGCCTGCACGAGATAAAACGCGCCGCCATCGGGATACAGATGCATGGTCCGGGCGGCCTGGCGCATGGCCTGGACGGCCTTGGGCGAGGGTCCCAGTGCATTCTCGTTCGACGCCAGCTTGATGATGGCATCGGCGTCCGCGAACCCCAGTTCGCGCGCCACCTCCTCAATCGGGCGCCCGGGTTCGTACACGCCGAGCCCCGCCACCCACGGTTTCGCCAACTGATTGAACGTCATACGCCCCCTGACGCGGGCGATCGCCCGCAACCCCATGGGAGGGCGCGCATGTTGCGCGCCGCGGACGGCGACACGCCGTCCCTCCCACAGATGCGACTCATGTTCGTCGCATATCTCAACTGTTCCATCTATCGCGCCTTTGCCCGCGGATAGGACCCCAGCACCGTGTTCAACACGCAGTGCCCGTCCATCTCGGCAATGGCATCCGCCACGCAGGCATCCTGGATGTGCCCTTCGACATCCACAAAGAAATAATACTCCCACGCCTTGCCGCGGCTGGGCCGCGACTCGATCTTGGTCATGTTCAGCTTGAACGTCTTGAACGATTCCAGCGCGCCATACAAGGCGCCGGCCTTATGCTGGACGGCGAACAGCAGGGACGTCTTGTCCTCGCCGGTCGGCTTCCCGAAACTGTTCCCGATCACCAGGAACCGCGTGGTGTTGCCGCTCAAGTCCTGCACGTCCGACTCCAGGATCTGCAAGCCGTAGATCTCGGCGGCCAGGTGACTGGCGAGAGCCGCCGCCCCGTCCTCTTTCGAGGCGAGTTCCGCGGCCCGCGCCGTGCTGGCGACCGGGATCAGGTCGACCCCTGACATTTCGCGCTGGAGCCACTGCCGGCACTGCCCGAGCACCTGCGGATGGCTGTAGAGCTTCTGGATCCTCTCGCGCGGCCCGGTGGCCAGGAGGCATTCCGAAATGGGCAGGTAGATTTCCGCGCAGATCTTGAGCGAGGTATCCACCAGCCGATCCAGGGTGTAGGTGACCGCGCCTTCCGTGGAGTTCTCCACGGGCACCACCCCGTAGTCCGCCATCTTCTTTTCAACGGCATCAAACACGTCGCTGATCGTCTCGCAGGACAGGTACTCCACGCTGCCGCCGAACCGCGTGCGGGCCGCCTGGTGGGAGAACGTCGAGGGTGGGCCCATGTAGGCGACCTTGACGCTCTTTTCCAGCGCCAGCGCGGCCGACATGATTTCTCGGTAGATGGCCGTCAGCGACTCGGACTTCAGGGGCCCCTGGTTCAATGTGGCGACCCGCTGAAGCACTTCCTTTTCACGGGCCGGTACATACACCTCGCCGGACTGCCGGCTCTTCACACGCCCGATCTCCAGCGCGATCCGGGTCCGCTGGTTGAGCAATTCAACCAGTTGTCCGTCAATGGCGTCAATCCGGGCTCTGAATTCCTTCAGATCCATGCCTTAGTCCTCCGGGGTGTCCGACGTGGCTGCGGCGACGTTCGCCGCCACCGGCGCTGCGTCGGTGGAGTTTGGCGCGTCCGGTATGGCGGCCGGCGCCGCAGGCTGGGCCTGGCGGGCGGCATCCAGCCGCGCCAGTTCCTGGATGCCCGGCAGGTCCTTCACGTCCTTCATGCCGAAATGCTCGAGAAACAGGGAGGTGGTGCCGTAGAGCATCGGCCGGCCGGGCAGTTCGCTGCGTCCCACGATCCGGATCAGTTGCATCTCCATCAGCATCCGGATCACATGATCGACCGCCACGCCGCGCACGCCCTCGATTTCGGCGCGTGACAGGGGCTGCCGGTAGGCGATGATCGCGAGGGTTTCGATGGCCGGCCGCGACAACCGCGTGGGCTTCCCGATGTCCAGCATGTGACGCACCCAGGGACCGCCGGCCGGATCGCTCTGGAACCGGTACCCGTCCGCGCTTTCGATCAGGTGGAAGCCCAGGGCATTCGCCTCGCACTCGGTCTTCATCGCCTTCAGGCACTGCGTGATTTCGGACTCCTTCGCGACCCCGAAAGCCGTCGCTTCCTCCCCGTACGCCTGGGCCGTCTCCTGCAGCACCTTGCGGATGGCCCCGGCCGTCATGGGCTGGCGTGCCGCAAAGACAATCGCCCCCAGCACCTGCTTGAATTGAAGTTGAACTGGCGTATCCATGCCCTCTGGTTCTCCCCGGACCCGGTCACTCCCGGCCTGACGCCGGCCTAGGCCGCTTCCGTCGCTATCGTGATTTCCCCAAAATCGCCATCCTGATGAACGTTCAACTGGCGCAACCGGATGAGTTCCAGCAGGGCCAGGAACGTGCACACAATCTCGTGCCGCGTGGCGATATTCGCGAACAACTCCCGGAACGACACCTTGCCGCGCGTCCGCAGCGTGCCGAGAACATACTCGATCTTGTCGACCACCGTAAAGCGGTCGTCGATGATCTCCCCGAACTCCTCGATCCTGACCTTCTTGAGCGCGTCGTTGAACGCCGAGATGAGGTCGAAAATGCTCACGTCGCCGATCCCGAGCCCCGCCTCGGGTTCCGCCTCGACCACGGGTTCCAGGCCGCGGGCGAACACGTTTTCCTGCATGTACTCACGGTGCTGGAGGTGCAGCGCTGCCTCCTTGAACTTCTTGTATTCGACCAGTTGCCGGACCAGTTCCCAGCGGGGATCGTCCTCTTCCTCCTCCAACTCGGGCCGTTCGTCGGCCGGGAGCAGCAGGCGGCTCTTGATCATCATCAGCGTCGCCGCCATGACAATGAACTCACCCGCAATGTTCAGGTCGAGCAGTTTCATCAGCGACATGTACTCCATGTACTGCGTCGTGACGCGCTCGATCGGAATGTCGTAGATGTCGACTTCGTCCTTCTTGATCAGGTACAGCAGCAGATCGAGGGGCCCCTCGAAGATCTCGAGCTGCACCTTGTAATCATCCTGGACAACAACGTGGGTCATAGTTAGTCCAATCCCATGGCCCGGCGCGCCGCATTCAAGGTCCGCCGCGCCTCGACGCGCGCGCGGTTGGCCCCGTCATGGAGCACGGACTCGACGAACGCGGGATCCTGCTCGAGCTCGGCCCGTCGCCGGCGGTACGGCTCGAAGTACGTCCACACCTTTTCAAACAGCGCCTTCTTCGCCTCGCCGTAGCCGAAGTGACCGCCCCGGTACCGGGCCTCCATCGCCTGGCGCTCCTCGTCCGAGGCAAACAACCGGTAAAGAGCGAATACGTTGCAGACCGCCGGGTCCTTGGGGTCATCGAGCCCCTTGCAGTCCGTCACAATCTTCATGATGCGGGAGCGGGTGTCCTTCTCGGCGCCGAAGATCTCGATGGTGTTGTTATACGATTTCGACATCTTCTGGCCGTCGACGCCGGGCACCACGGCCACCTCGTCACGGATCGACGGCTCGGGAATCGTGAACGTTTCGCCGTATTGCTGGTTGAACTTGATGGCGATATCGCGGGTGACCTCGACATGCTGCTTCTGGTCGCGGCCCACGGGCACAACGTTGGACTGGACCGCCAGGATATCGGCCGCCATCAGCACCGGGTAGGCGAAGAGCGCATGCATGGGCGCAATGCCCTTGGCGGTCTTGTCCTTGAATGAATGGCAGCGCTCCAACAGGCCCATGGGGGTGACGATGGACAGCAGCCACGTCAGTTCGGTGACTTCCGGCACATCGCTCTGCCGGAAGAACACCGTCCGCTGCGGGTCCAGGCCGCACGCCAGGAAATCCAGCGCCACATCGCGGGTGTTGGCCCGCAACGTATCCGGATCGCCCACGGTGGTGAGGGCATGGTAGTTGGCGATGAACAGGTAGGCATCCCCCTGTTCCTGCAGTTCCAGCGCGGGTTTCATCATGCCGAAGTAGTTGCCCAGGTGCAACTTACCCGAAGGTTGAATGCCCGATAGTATTCGTATGCGTTTTGCCGTAGTCATGCGTCACCCGCCCGCTTCACGCTTCAAACCGGGTGACTGTACTCTATCCGGCGCCTGCCCATAAAGCCTTTTCGCCCGCGGACAAAGGGGCCGGCGCTTACGGCGACTCCCTGACGGCGGGCGGCTCACGCTTGCGATCAAGCTGGATTCCTTGCTCAGCCTGACTGCATACCTGCTGCAATGCGAGAATCACGGGCGTAGCCTTGACGGCAAACGGGGTCTTGCCGGCGGTGACGAGGAACTTCTCCATCTCGGCGGAGACGACGGCGGCACGTTGCCGATCGAGCGGGCAACCGTTCACCGACGCCACCCACTCGGCTTCGACATAGTCGCCCACCGTGATGCCGGCGGCCTTCAACACGCGGGCCAGACCCTCCCTGGCTTCGCCATCGGTTGGACCGCCACGCAACCTCACAAGCTCGTCCAGGAGCGGGCCCGACAACAGCGGGCCGGCTTTTTCGAAACACTGGACGGCGTAGTCGTAAGCCCCCGCCCCCACGGCCGCTGCGCCCTTAACGATTGCAATATCCGGCGCGTCCACAGGTCCCAGACGCGCCATTCGTTCCCGGAGCGACAAATCATCGCTTCCGAAAGACATCTCCGCCTGTCCCTCCACGGTCCGGCCGCGCACCTTCTTGCCATTCACGGATACGATAAGCAGGGCGATTTCCCCGTGACCCAACCCCACCCGCACCACCGTGCCGATCTGCCGGGCAAACGACTGGAGCACACGTTCGTCGATGCCGGCTATGGCCTTGAGTAACTGAGCCAGCGTCGCGATATCCTCGGTATGTGTCTTGAACCGGCCCTCGCCTTGCGCCTGGGCCACGGTTTGTTGCGCGGCGGCAAACTTGCCGAGCATCAAGGGCGCCCCAAGTCCTTTCACCCAGACCTGCCAGACCGCCTCGTCATCCGCGCTCACTCGTTCCTGCTCGTCAGCCTGCTGACGCAATCGCCGCGCGAGTGCGATCCGATTGGACGCCGTCTGCGTGGCCCAGCGCCCTGCGTAGGCCTCGAGCAGGTGGGCGGCATCGCCGTACCGTTGCGTCCCGGCCATCGTCTCCGCCTGGCCTTTCAACTGCGCCCAAGTCCCGGCGATCCCCCGCTCCCGTTGCTGTTGCAGTTGGCCGACTCGATCCAGCGCGCGGGTGGCCGCGGGGGTGCCCGGAAACTGGGCGATGACCCGCCGGAACTGCCGCATACCCTCGTCAACCCGGTCGGGGTTCGCCTCCACCCAGCGTTCGGCAGCCGCGAAACTCGCGATCGCCTGATCGTGTCCCAGCATCTCTTCCGCCACCGGAGTTTTCCGGGGCGCGATCGGAGAGATCACGCCGTGCTGTTGCGCGGTACGCCAGCCCGCCAGATGCGACGGCAGGATCACCGCGGCCCCCACGAGGACGCCCATGAGTGCCGCTCCCGCAAGGACCCACACGCCCCATGCCCGTTTCTTCGGCGATTCTCCTTCCGGCTCCTGGCCGACCCTTTCGCGCCGGAGACTGATCTGGGCGCGTTTGACCGTGCTGGCGCCCGCGGGCAGTGGTTTGCCGGCAGGCATGTGACCCCGTTCAACGCGGCGCAGATCGGCAAGCACGGCGGACCAGTCCCGGGGACGCCCCTCGCGATTCTTGACCAGCAGGCGCTCCAGCAGAGCCGCCACCGGCGCCGGGAGTCCCGGCACGAGTTCCCGGGGATCCGGGACCTGATCGGTGAGCTGGCAGTCCATGGCGTTCCGGTCGCCGACCTCCTTGAAGAGGCGACGGCCCGTGATCATCTGGTACAAAGTGGCGCCCAGGGAGTAAATATCCGTGCGGCAATCGAGATCGGAATCGCCCCGCACCTGCTCCGGCGACATGTAACTTGGCGTGCCCAGAATGTCTGACGGCACATCGGAACGTGTTTCGTGCGTCACCGACAATCCCAGGTCCGACACCTTGATGGTGCCGTCTTTGTCGACCAGGATGTTCTCGGGCTTGATGTCACAATGGATCATGCCGGCCGAGCGCCAGGCATAGTCGAGCGCCGTAGCCACATGTTCGGCGACGAGCAGCGCGTCTTTCCACCCGATGGTCTGCTTGCGGTGCAACCACTGACCGACGTTGTAGCCATCGACGTACTCCATAACGAAGAAGAAGGTGCCTTCCTCTTCGCTGGCGTCGTAGACTTGGACGATCCCCGGATGCTTGAGGCGCGCGGCGGTCCGCGCCTCGGTCATCATCCGTTTGACATCGTCGGGATTCTTGCTGAGTCCCGCCGCGAGGAGTTTGATGGCGACAAAGCGATCCAGCGAAAGTTGACGCGCCTTCCAAACGATGCCCATTCCGCCTTGCCCCACCTTCTGGAGCAATTCGAACCCTGTCAACTTGGTCTCGCTCATCGTGGCGCCGTCACCGTGAACCGGACTCCTGCGCGACCGTCTACTTCAGGAGCACGCCGATCACCACGCCCACCACCGTGAACGAGAGATACGCCAGTCCGGCATAGGCCCTGACGGTCGTGAACAGGAGATCCACAGACACCGGCCCATTATTGAAAATCATGACCAAAACCGACACAATGATCAACAGTAGCGCGATCAATACATTTCTGCTCATGTCCTGGTATCCTTTCGCGACAACCCGCTTTTCACGCAACGCTCGACAGCCGCCGCAATCTCATCCGGCTCCGCCATCCGCCCGGCGCCCTCGTACCCACAGGCCAGATCGCCCGACCCCGGCCCCACCATCATGGCGCCCCGCGCTTTGAGCACGGTGACATTGGCCTGCGTAGCCGGGTGTTCCCACATTTTCACATTCATGGCCGGCGCGATCACGACCGGGGCGCGCGTCGCCAGGGCGGTGCAACTGAGCAAATCATCGGCCAGCCCGTGCGCCAGTTTGGCGAGCACATTGGCCGTGCAGGGGGCGACCACAAACACATCCGCCCGGTCTGCGTAGGCGATATGCTCCGGATGCCAGCCATCCTTCTCGTCAAACAACCCCGTGCCCACCGCCTGACGCGACACGGTCTGGAAGGTCAGAGGCGTGACAAACTCCGTCGCCGCCCGAGTCATGACCACGGAAATGGTCCATGACCGCTTCACCATCAGGCGAACCAGTTCGACCGCCTTGTAAGCGGCGATCGACCCCGTCACCCCCAAAACGATGTGCGGCGCCTGTCCGGTCATCTCAACCCCTTGCTTCCATCCGCTGCGTAAATCCCGGTCATCATTAGCAAAGCAGCCAGTCACTGTCCATGAGGTTTTGCCCGCCCCGCCCAATCAAACCGCTGGATTGCCGGAAATCGTTTGCTATCATTCCGCCCCAGTTCCACAAGCACGGAAGCGGGCATGGCTGAGTTTCTCGAATTTCAGGACATATCGAAGAGCTTTGGCGCGGTCAAGGCGGTTGACCACGTGTCATTCTTGGTCAAGCGCGGCGAGTTCTTCTCCCTGCTCGGTCCCAGCGGCTGCGGCAAGACCACCCTGCTGCGACTCGTCGCAGGCTTCGAGCAACCCGACAGCGGGCGCATCATCCTGGATGGGCAGGACATCACCTCGATCCCCCCCCACAAACGCCCCGTCAACACCGTCTTCCAGAATTACGCCCTCTTCCCCCATCTGACCGTCCGCGAGAACATCGCCTTCGGGCTGCGCGTGGCGGGCCGGCCGCGCCGCGAGATCAACGAGGAAGTCGCCAAGATGCTCCGGGTGATCCAGATGGAGGAGAAGGCCGACCGCAAGCCCGACCAGATCAGCGGCGGCCAGAAACAGCGGGTCGCCGTGGCGCGCGCCCTGATCCTCCAACCCCGCGTGCTCCTCCTGGACGAACCGCTGGCGGCGCTCGACCTCAAACTCCGCCAGCGCATGCTCCTGGAACTGGATCTGATCCATGACCAGGTCGGCATCACATTCCTCTATGTGACGCACGACCAGGGCGAAGCCATGAGCCTCAGCGACCGCATCGCCGTGATGCAGAACGGTCACATCGACCAGATCGGCACGCCCGCCGAGGTGTATGAGACGCCCCAGAGCAGCTTCGTGGCGGCTTTCATCGGCGACACCAACTTCTTCGACGGACGCGTGACGGAACTCGTCAACGAGGACTACTGCCGCCTGACGATCGACCGTTTCGGTCCCGTGCTCTGCTACAATGACAAGCAGAAGAAGCCCGGGGACCGGGTCCACCTGAGTCTGCGACCCGAGAAATTCCGAATCTCGGCCGACCGCCCCCCCGCCACCGACCCGAATCTCAATACCCTGGAGGGCACCGTCGAGGACATCATTTACTCGGGCAATCACACGAAGTTCTGGGTGCGCGTGGGCTCGCACCGCCTGTCGATCTACCAGCAGCACCGACGTTTCCTGCTGGACGAAAAGCCCATCCGCTGGGGCGATCGGGTCTGGATTGGGTGGTACGCCGACGGCGGCTACATGCTGGACGAATACAGCCCGCAGGATGAGAACCTGGTCCAGATCTGTCCCGTCGGATTGTCGGTCGAGCCCCCCGCCGCGGCCGCCGCCTCGCCGGGAGGCGGCGCATGAACCGCCCCGGGTCCCGTCTTCCGGAGTATCTGATCACGTTCCCCTCACTGGCCTGGCTCACCGTCCTGTTCGTGGTGCCGACCCTGGTCGTTTTCGCCATTGCCTTCAAGCCGGCCGACCTGTACGGCGGCGTGGGCGCCGGCTGGACGCTGGCCACGTTGCGCAGTCTCGGCAATCCCAACTACCCGGCGATCCTCTGGCGCACCCTGTGGATCAGTCTGCTGTCGACCGCCGTCTGCATCGCCCTGGCCATTCCCATGGGATACTACATGGCGCGGGCCGGGCGGCGCTGGCGCCAGACGCTCCTGCTGCTCACCATCGTGCCGTTCTGGACCAGCTTCCTCGTGCGCGTGTTTGCCTGGAAACACCTGCTGCATCCCGAGGGCCCGATCAAGCAAGCCCTCATCTCCACCGGTCTCATCGACGCCCAGACCGCCCTCCTTTACACGCCCGGCGCCGTCGTGCTGGTGACCGTCTATACGTTTCTGCCTTTCGCGATCCTCCCGGTCTACGCCGCCGCCGAGAAGTTCGACTTCCAGCTCTTCGACGCCGCCATGGACCTGGGTGCCACGCGACTCCGCGCGTTCTATCGCGTGTTCCTGCCCGGCATCCGCCGCGGCATTCTCACCGCCGTTCTGGTGGTGTTCATCCCCTCGCTCGGCTCCTACGTGATCCCCGACGTGGTCGGCGGCCCGAACAGCGAAATGATCGGCAACAAGATCGCCCAGCGCACGTTTGCGGACCGGAATCTGCCGCACGCCAGCGCCCTTTCGGTGCTGTTGACCCTGGCGGTTCTGGCGCCCATGTTGATGGTCATCCTCAACCGTCGCCGCGACGGCCAATCTCCGACCTCCGTGCAGGAGGTCACCTGATGCGACACAGCCGCCTTCCCCTGCTGACCACGCTCGCCGTCCTGCTGTTCTTCTATCTGCCGATCGCCGTGCTGGTCATCGACTCCTTCAACGCCTCCCGGTTCGCCGGGGCCTGGGGCGGTTTCTCGTTCAAGTGGTATGTCCGGCTGTTCCACGAACGGGACATCTGGCACGCATTGCGCAACACCCTGATCATCGCCGTGACCGCCACGGCCTGCGCCACCATCCTGGGCACCTCAGCCGCCTTCGCCCTGCATCGCTACTCCTCGCGCCTCCAGCGGACCCATTACACGCTGATCTACACGCCCCTGGTCGTGCCGGAAGTCCTCATGGGCATGAGCCTGCTGCTCTTCTTCGTCGCCCTGCGCGCCCGACTGGGACTGGGAACGGTCTTCTTCGCCCACGTCACGTTCTGCATCAGCTACGTGGCCATGGTGGTCCTGGCCCGTCTCCAGGACTTCGACTTCACCGTCATCGAGGCGGCCATGGACCTCGGCGCCAACTGGTGGATCACCCTCCGCCGCGTCCTGCTTCCCCTGCTGGCGCCCGGCATTCTGGCGGGGGCGCTCCTCGCCTTCACGCTGTCCATCGACGACTTTGTGATCACGTTCTTCGTGGCCGGTCCCGGCGCGACCACCCTCCCGATTCAGGTCTACAGCATGATCAAGCACGGCGCCACGCCGCTCATCAATGCCTTGTCAACCCTCCTGCTCATCGTTACATTCGCGCTTGTATGGACTGTCCAACACCTCACCCGGGAGCCGTTGAAATGAAAATTGCCGGACGCGTCGGAATAGTGGCGGGGATCGTGCTCATGGCCGGCCTGTGGGCCGGATGTCGGGGGGCGAAGCCTGTGCTGCACGTCTACAACTGGGCCGACTACGTTAAGCCCGAACTCATCACCCGCTTCGAGAAGGAAAACGGCTGCCGCGTGATGACCGACACGTTTGACTCGAATGAAGCCATGTATGCGAAGATCAAGGCGGGCGCCTCGGGCTACGACCTGATCTTCCCGAGCAGCTACATGGTCAAGGTCATGGAAGCCCAGGGCATGCTCCTGCCCATCGATCACGCCAGGGTGCCCCATATCGCAAATCTGGATCCCGCCTATCTGAAAGTCACCGCGGATGCCCACTGCATGTATAGCGTGCCCTACATGATCAGCAACGCCGGCCTGGCCTACCGCAAGAGCAAGGTGGCGGATTTCGAGCCCACCTGGGCCATGCTCGACCGCACCGCCCTGGCGGGCCGCATCACGATGCTCAACGATATGCGCGAAACCATCGGCGCCGCGCTGAAGTTTCTCGGCCACAGCTTGAACACGACGAATGATGCCGAACTCGCCGCGGCCCGCGATGTCGTGATCCGCTGGAAGAAGAACCTGGCGAAATTCGAGAACGAGCAATACAAGAACGGCATCGCGTCCGGCGAGTTCCTGCTGGTTCACGGCTACAACGGCGATATCCGGCAGGTCATGGAAGAGAACGAGGACATCGGCTATGCGGCGCCCCGCGAGGGCGTCTCGCTGGCGTGCGACGAAATGGTGATCCCCAAAGGCGCCGCCCAAGTGGAACTCGCCCACCGATTCATCAACTTCCTGCACGACCCGAAGGTCGCCGCCGAGAATACGGCCTTCGTCTTCTACCTCTGCCCCAACCTGCCGTCGTATGAGTTCCTGGACGACTCGATGAAGAACGACGCCTCGGTGTTCCTGCCGCCCGATATCCAGGCCAGGTCGGAGGTCATCCGCGACCTCGGCGCCGAGAATGCCCGGTACATCCGGATCTGGGACGAAATCAAGGCCGGGGAGGCCATGGCAGGGAAATGACCCCGCGCTGAATGCGGGAGGCGCGCGGGTTAGCGACCCCGCCCCGTTGCCGCTCCTTCAATGGTGAGTTGAGACCACGGGCGTCCCATAGGGTCGCCAATCTGAAGGGATTCAGGCTGTAGGCTGTCAGGCGAAACGGCAGAACGTCGCTTAGGATTCGCCGGCGGCGGCCCAACTCACTGGAGAGGCGAGCTTGCGAGCCCGTCTTCCTCCGGCGTCGCATAGCCTTGGCCGCCGTAGGTGATTCCCGTCGTCGCGTGGGATGCGAAAACAAACTGGTTCGTTCCGGACATGTTGCGAACCTGCGTCATCAGCTTGCGGTGATCCCCTTTCCTGCGGGCTATCGTGAACCCGCCGTGGGCCTCAGTCAAGCCGCCGCTCATGGCGATAAACGTCATGTCATTGAACAGTGACACGGATCGGACGGCCGAACGGCCTACCGCCCGGGGCCTCATACCCCGTACCGGGTGAGGTATTCCGCAATTTCCACCGCTCCATTGGCCAGTTCGGGACGATGACGGGGGAGCGCAAGAAGCTGATCGATGCTGTGCGCAGACCCCGTTCCCGCAAGATCTGCCGCCTGAATCGGCTGGCCCGACACCGCCTGTTCGATGAACTTCAGCAATGCCGGCATTTCGGGATAGTTCTGCCGGGAAACATACCCGAACGGCACCCCCGCCCGATGGACCTCCGCCAGGGTGCTGTAGCCCACCTTGCCAATCACGGCATCGGCGGCATGGATCAGGTCCGGATGATAGAACTCGGATTGCAGCGGCAGGGAGATGACGTTGCCCACCTGCTGCCGGTGCGTGGCGCCGAAGGCCACTACGAAGACCAGGTCGTCCCGTCCCGCCAGGTGCTCCAGCATCGGCGTGCGTTCCGAGACGCCGCCCATCGTGATCAGCACCAGTTTCTGTGAGGGAAAGATCCCTAATTGCCGACGCACCTCGCCGGGCTCCGTCCGGGGTGGCCGGCTCACCGGCCGGGTGGTCAACGCCACCCCGACGACCGGATGACAGACCGGCTCGGTCTGGATATGAACGTCCGCCGCCCCGAACCACTGGCGCATCGCCAGGACGTGGGAGTTCAGGCGCGGGTGCTCCGTCGCGTAGTGGTTGTACAGATTGTCCCATGTGAAGTTCTCGATCAGAATGGAAGGGATGCCAACCGCGCGGGCCACCGCGATGCCCAACGGAGCGATATCGCAGATTGCCGCCACGCAACCCGCGCGGCGAACTGTATCGGCGAGTCGGTCCACCCGTTCGGCTCGAAATGGCAGAAACGCATCCAGACTGCTCACGGTCTCGGGGATATCCTCAACGAGGGCGCTCTTCTGAATAAACCCCACATCGACGCGCTCGTCATGCACCGTCAGATTGCGGCAGCCGGATGCACTGAAGAACTCCGCCGGCGCTGTCGAGAATAGTTCGACGCCGATACCGGCCTCACGTCGTTGTAGCGCCGCCAGCACGGCCGCCGCCCGAGCGGCATGCCCCAACCCATGCGGCGAAACGAAACAGGCGATCTTATGGGAAATGGACGGCATGGCAAACTCGACGCGCTAGCGTTCGGACCTCCCGGTCGAAAGCTGTCCGACCAGCCGCCGGCCGAATTCGGGTATGCCGGGATCCCTGGCGCCGATGCAGAGCACCACATCCCCTCCCCGTGCCTCCCGCAGCATCTCGGCCATCAGCACGTCATAGTCCGGCGCCCAGCTCGCCGGCACGCCCGCTGCCCGCAACGCTTCGACGAGCTTGTCGGAGTCGGCCTGACGCTGCACCGTTCCCCCCGCGTAGTAGACGGGCAGCAGCCACAGCCGGTCATCAGGTCGGCACACATCCGCGAACATCCGCAGCAGGTCGTCAAACATGAGGGCCAGCGGTTTGAACCCGTGCGGCCGCCACAGGGCCAGCACCCGCCCATAGTAGGGGGCCACCGCCCGCCATGCCGCCGCAATCTTGGCCGGATTGTGCGCATACTCGTCAATGACCGTCACGCCCCGCCCCACGCCAAGCGGCTCCAGCCGACGCTGGATCCCGCGAAATCCGCGCAATGCCCGACTGATCGCGCCAAGCTCATGGCCCATGCGTTCGCACAGCACCGCCGCCTGGAGCGCATTCACGGCATTATGGGCGCCCAGCAAGGAAATCTCGAAGTCGACGCCCCGCCACTGAAACCGCGAACCCGCCGCACTCAATTCCGGCCTGAGATCATGCCAGGGCATGCCCGCATCCCAGCCGGCCACGCTCTCCCGCCGCACTTTCGCCCGGAAGGCCTCAAACAGCGCCCGCGTGTCCTCCATCGAGAAATGGTCGGCCGACTGATTTGTCAGAATCGCCCAATCCGGCGAATACTGCAGGCAGGACCGGTCGCTTTCGTCGGCTTCAATCACCATCAGGCGCGACTTGCCGACTCGCACATTACCGACGCGGGTATCATCCGCCCAGTTAACCAGCGCGCCGCCGTTTACGACCGTCGGGTCCGCCCCGAGTTGTTCCAGGATCCACCCCACCATGCCGGTCACGGTCGTCTTGCCCGAGGTGCCGGTGATCGCCACGGTTTCATGGCCTTCGGCCAAAGCGGCCAACATCTCTGATCGGTGCCGCACGGGCACCCCATGGCGGGTGGCCGCCGCAATATCGGGGTTATCGGACTCGATGGCGGAGCTGACCACCACAGCCGCCGTGTCGCGTGTAACCCCGCTTCCATCCTGAGGCACAAACACAACGCCTGCGGCCTTGAGTTTGCGGATGACGGCCAGGTCCTGGCCCTGATCGGCATAGCGATCCGACCCGCTCACAGCAGACGCCGCCCCGCGCAAAGCCTGCGCCAAAGCGTTCATGCCCACACCCGCCACGCCTACCAAGTGATGTGACTCACCTAACACCCAACACCTCCCGACTCACCCCTTCTCCCCTCCCCACCGGCTCAGTACGCCCACCGGCCTATGGCGTAGGCATACGTGACGGCGCCATTGAGGCACACGATGCCAACCATGAGACTTGCCTTGGCCCACCACGGCAAGCGCGCTGCGCAATCGCCGGCCAGGAACAGCGTGGGGAACAGAACCGCGCCGAAGCGGAACGTGGACGCGAATTCGGCCTGCAGCGGAAACAGGAGCACGGTTCCCAGGCCATACACCGCCAGCGCCGGCGACCGGCGCGCCAGCATCACCCCGAAGCCCGCCAGCACGATGACCATCGCGTGGTGCAGCAGGTTGCCAAGGCTCAGGCCCTGCCATGGATTGAGCAACAGGAAAGTGCGGAAGAGCTCAACCGCCGATCTGGCGTGGGTCCACTTGGCCTGTGCGGCCATAAAAGCCAGTGGATCGCCCAGTTTCCACCACAAGTGAGCGGGATACGCCGCGTAGATGCACCCGCTCACCAAGCCGCATGCCGCGAACCGCCCGATCCTTCGCCGCCATCCGCTGTCGTCCCGCACCACCAGGCACGCCGCCGCGGCAGCGACCAGCACGCCCTGATTCCGCGTCAATGCCGCCAGCCCCCCCAGCAAAGCAGCCGGCAGAAGCCGCTTTTCCGCACCCGCCCACAAAGAGAGGAACGAAAGCAACAGAAACAGCGATTCCGTATGATGGGAGTGGAAGGTGTAACTGGCCGGCGAGAAAACGAACACGACCCACGCCATGGGCGTGACCGGCAGGAGGGTCGCGCCACGACCCACCAAAACGCCCGGTCGCCGAAGGCACGACACGACACAGGCGACGAAAATGAGATAGCAAACCGTAGACAAGAGCGTGCCGGCAAACACCGACGGCAGCCCGGTCACCCAGGAGAGCATCGCACTGAGGAAAGGAAACAGCGGATAGAATGCCGCCGATTGAACAGTGTACCCCGACTCCGCAATGGACCGATACCAACCCGCGTCCCAGTGACTCAATATCGCCTGCCACGAGGCGCCGCCGGACAGGAGGACGACACATGCCCAAACCGCAACATGGAGGACCAGCATCATGGCGACCGTCACCCAGACAGTCCCGGCCGCGCCGAACGGCGCCGAGGCCCATGAATCGAGCGCCTCGCATTCTTTCCACTTGATACAACTCATCTTTGTCCGATCCCGCCCCTCCCCCGCCACCCTCAACCTTCCCGGTTCCATTCCCCCAACAGATGTTGCCCGCCGTCCACGAACAGGATCTGTCCCGTGATCGCCTCCGCCCTGACCAGCGCCACAACCGCTTCAGCCACATCTCGCGGTGTAACCTGCCGCTTGAGCGGAACCGGGCCGGCACTGTCGTGCAGGTGGGCGATCCCCCTGCCGGGCGGCGGCAGAACGGCGCCAGGCGCCACGCCGTTCACGCGAATGCGCGGCGCCAATGCGAGCGCGGCCGTGCGGGTGAACTCCGCCAACGCCGTCTTGCTCAGCACGTAAGGCACACAGGATACGTCGTGGGAGGCAATCCGGCGGTCGAGCAGGTTGATTACGCAGCCGATGCCGCTTCGCTCGGCAAAATACCGGGTCAGCAAGACGGGGGCGAAGCAATTGATCCGCATTTCGGTGAGCAGGACGGCCTCGGTCACCGTTGCGATCCCGTCCTTGTGGAAAACCGCGGCATTATTGACCAGCACATCCAGCCGCCCTGCCAGGCGGTAAGCGGACTCGATCACGGCCCGGCAGGCTGTCTCACTGTCCAGGGCGCCGCAGACGACCCAGGCCAGCCCGCCGTCCCGACGGATAGACTCCGCCTGCCGGGTGGCGGCCCGCAGAGACCGGTCGGCATGAATCACGACGCCAAACCCCGCCGCGACCAGGCGTTCGACAATGGCCTTGCCGATCCGCACCGCACCGCCCGTCACCAGCGCCGTCTTCCGTGGCACACCCATGAGTCCCCTCCCCGTCTCCTATACCCGGTTCATGACCGCCGTCATCCGGCGTTCGCCGTTCAGGTCCGTATCGGGCGCAATCATCGCCAGGCTCATGCCCGCCGGACGGAACAGGTCCTGTGCCAGCGTCTGGACCTGCTCCGCCGTCACCGCCCCCAGCGCCTCGATGCTGGCCTCCGGAGTGATGATTCCGCCGTAACACAGCAGGTGTTCGCCGGCCCACATCATCTGGTTGCTCGTGCTCTCCAGGCTCATCCGGATCTGGCCCACCGCATAGTCCCGCGCCCGCGCCAGCTCGTTTCGCCCCACCGGGCGCTCGCGCATCCGGCCCAGTTCGCGCGTGATCAGGCCCATGGCTTGCTCGATCCGCTTGCTGTCGAGCCCCGCCGACACGATCAGGGCGCCGGTGTCATGATGCAGATGGATGCCCGACTGAATGGCGTAGGCCAGCCCATGCTTCTCGCGCACCAATTGGAACAGGCGCGAGCTCATGTTCTCGCCCAGGATCACACTCAACACTCTCAGCGCATAGCGGCGCGAGTCATTGCGCCCGAAAGCGCGAATCCCGAGAGCCACATGCGCCTGTTCGGTGTCCTTGCCCATGAACCACAAGGCGCGCTGTCCCCGTCGTCCATCCACCGGCGCAAACCGCAAACGCCGGCCGGCCACATAGTCGCCCGCCTGCCGATCCGCCTGCCGCACGCACGCCGCATGGTCCACGGGTCCCGCAAACGCAATGACCGTGTTGGCCGGGACATAGGCGCGCCGCATGTACTCGACCAGCTCGCGCCGGTTCAGGGTCCGGATCGTCTCCGCCCGCCCCACCAGCGGCCGGCCGAGCGCCTGTTCGGGCCAGAGCAGTTCGCCGAGCATTTCCTCGACATGGTGCGCCGGCTGATCGCGGACCATCATGATTTCTTCCATCACCACGCCGCGTTCGCGCCGGATATCCTCGCTCCCCAGGCGTGGCTCCGCGTACATGTCGAGCAGGACATCCAGCGCCTCCCAGGCCCGTTCACGCGCCACCCGGGCGAAGTAGCACGTGCTCTCCTCCTGCGTGAAGGCATTGATATCGCCGCCGCGGCCCTCGATCGTCTCCGAAATCTGGCGCGCCGACCGGCGCCGTGTCCCCTTGAACAGCATGTGTTCGATGAAATGACTGATGCCCGACAGGCCCGCGGGCTCGCAGCGGCCGCCCGCCCCCACCCACACGCCGATCGACACGCTCTGCGCATGCGGCATGGCGGCCGACACCACGCGCAACCCGTTGGACAAACGCGAGACCTGTGTGCGCAACATCATTGCTGCTGGGCCGCCGCGGTGAGTTCCGCCAGCGTCACCGACCCCTCGTAGAGGGCCTTGCCGACAATGGCCCCGAGGAGATTCTCCGCACGGATCGATGCCAGGCGCGTGATGTCGCCGCACGAGGACACGCCGCCCGAGGCGATGACCTTCGCCCTCACGCGCCTGCACAACTGCCGCACGCCGTCGACATTCGGCCCCGCGAGCATGCCATCCGTGGCCGTATCCGTATAGATGAGGGTCTCAACGCCAATGTGAGCCATCTGGACCGCCAGTTCCACGGCCGACGTGTCGGTGGTTTCGACCCAGCCCTTGATTTGAACCTTGCCGTCCCGGGCGTCGATGCCGACCGCCAGTTGTTCGTGGAAATCCGCCACCAGGGGGGCCAGCGCCGCCGGATCCGCGCAGGCGCGGGTCCCCAGCACAACGCGGGACACCCCCGCATCGAGCAGCATCCGGATATCCGCGTCCGTCCGCAGGCCGCCGCCGACCTGCACGGGAATGTCGATGGCCTTGGTGATCGCCCGGATGATCTCCGTATGCACCGGCCGGCCGGTGAAGGCGCCATCAAGGTCAACGATATGCAGCCACCGGGCCCCCTCTGCCACCCAGTGCCGGGCCATCTCGACCGGGTCGCTGCCGTAGACCGTCACCGCATCCACCCGACCCTGGCGCAGACGCACGCATCGGCCGTCCTTCAGATCGATCGCCGGAAACATGATCATCAGAGCGTCCCCTTGCTCGACGGCACGCCCTGTTCCCGCGGATCGCGGGTCGCCGCCGCCCGTACCGCCCGGGCGACCGCCTTGAATATGGCTTCATAGGCGTGATGCGGCTCGGCGCCGTACAGTTGGGCGATGTGCAGATTCAAGCGCGCCTTGACCGTGAAGGCCTGGAAGAACTCATGAACCAGAATCAGGTTGAAATCGCGGATCTTGCGCGTGCGGTTCGCCACCTCGTACACAAGGTACGGACGGCCGCCGAGGTCGACCACCGCGCGGCTGAGGGCGTCATCCATCGGCACATACGCCGACCCGTAGCGCACGATCCCCTTCCGGTCGCCCAGCGCCTGGTCCAGCGCGTCGCCCAGCACCAGCCCCAGATCCTCGACGGTATGGTGGTAGTCGACCGCCAGGTCGCCTTTTGCGCGAATGACGCAATCGATCAGGGAATGCTTCGAGAACAGTTCCAGCATGTGATTCAGGAACGGGATGCCCGTATCCACCGCATAGCGCCCACAACCGTCAATCGTCAACGAGACCCGGATATCCGTTTCGCGTGTCTTGCGTTCCACCGATGCCGCTCGTTTCTTCATGGTTGTGTCTCCTCCGGCAATACCGCCAACAGCCGGTCAATCTCCGTATCCGATCCCACCGTGATCCGCACAAATTCGCCCGTGCGGGGTCCCGGGAAGTGCCGGATCAGGATACCCAGGCTCTTTAGTTTCTCATACAACGGGACCGCGCCGCCCCGCCGGGGGCGCGTCCATACAAAGTTCGTGTCCGACGGGCAGACCTCGAATCCGCGCCGTTCAAGGGCCGCTGTCAGTCGCACGCGAGTGGCGACGATCCGCGCCACATTGGCCCGCATGTGGGCGGGGTCCGACAGGGCCGCCGCCGCCACCGCTTGCGCGACACGGTCGACATTGTACGAGTCCTTGATCTTGAATAAGGCGCCGATCAGGTCCGCCGGCCCGACGGTGTACCCCAGTCGAATGCCCGCCAGTGAATACGATTTCGACAAGGTACGCAACACGATCACGTTGGGCAGTTCCCGCGCCAGGTCCATGCAGTCCACGCGGGCAAAGTCCACATACGCCTCGTCGATCAACACCACGCCCGGATACGACGCGCAGAAGCGCCGGACGCGGTCTTTCGGGAAGAGGAGGCTTGTCGGAGCATTGGGATTGCACAGGAAGAACAACGAACCCGCCGGAATGGGATCGACGGGCCACCCGAAATCAGCCGCCAGCGGCACCGCCACCCCGCGCACGGCACGGATGGCCGCCAGGACCGGGTACAGCGAATACGAGGGATCGAAATAGCCGATCGCTCCCTCATCCTCCACAAACGCCCGCGTGCATAGCGCCAGCACCTCATCCGAGCCGTTACCCACAAAGACGCGTTCGGAACTCACGCCATGGCGCTGAGCAATGATCTCCCGCAGCCCGATGCAGACGGGATCGGGATACAACCGGAGGTCCTCTACGGGCATCCCCGCCAGAGCCCCGGCCACCGCCGGGGACGGCGGATACGGGTTTTCGTTCGTATTGAGTTTGACGAGCCCGGGCTGTCGGGGCTGCTCGCCCGGCGTGTAGGCATGCAGCGCCCGGACGCTCTGACGGATGCGCACGCTCATGACACTTCAAAACGGATCCGCGCGGCACGGGCATGCGCGTCCAATCCCTCGACACGGCCAAACGCCTCGATCACCGGCAGCGTCTCCTGTAAATCGGCGCGGGTGAAGGCCATGAAGCTCGTCCGCCGCCGGAAGTCGTCCACCGTCAGCCCCGAGAACATCGACGCGGTACCGCCGGTCGGCAGCACATGACTCGGCCCGGCGACGAAATCGCCGACCGACTCCGGGGTCCAGGTGCCGAAAAACACCGCACCGGCGCTGCGCACTTTGCGCAGCCAGTTGCGCGGTTCACGCACCATGATTTCGAGATGCTCCGGCGCGAACTGATTGCAGAGTTCCATGCCGTCGTCGAGCGTGTTGACGACCACAATCAGGAACCCTTTCTCCAGCACCTTCTGCACGAGCGCCTTCCGGCTGAGGGTCTCCGACTGCTTGAGGAGTTCGTCCGCCACAGCGCCCGCCACCATGTTGGAGTTTGTCACCAGCAACGCCTTCTCCTGGCCCGTGCCATGTTCGGCCTGGGCCAGCAGGTCGGCCGCCACGCATTCGGGCGGGGCGGTCTCATCCGCCAGGATGGCGATTTCGCTCGGTCCGGCCACCGAATCCAGCGCCACCTCACCATAGACGTGCCGCTTGGCCGCCGTGACATAGGCGCCGCCCGGCCCGACGATCTTCTGGACTTTGTGGACCGTCTTCGTTCCGTACGCCATCATCCCGATGGCCTGGATGCCGCCGACGCGGTAGATTTCGGTCGCGCCCGCCAGTTCCAGCGCGAACAGAATGTACGGGTTGATCACGCCCCTGGGGCCGGACGGCGTGCAGGCCACAATTTCGGGAACCCCGGCGACCTTGGCCAGCGTCACGGTCATGAACACCGTTGAAACGAGCGGCGCAGCCCCCCCGGGAATGTAGACCCCGACGCGGTCGAACGGCACGAACTGCTCGCCCAGCTCCCCGCCCTTGGGGCTGAACATCTTCCAGTCCTTCTTCATGCCCTGCCGCGCAAATGCCGTCACGCGTTTGTGCGTTTCGCGCGCGGCAATCCTGAACTGGGGGTCCACCGTATCACGCGCCTTGGCAATCTCCGCCAGGCTCACCCGAAACTCATTCGGCTTGAGCGAGACATCGTCGAACTCCCGGACGTACTTGATCACGGCGGCATCGCCCGTGAGGCGGATTTCATCCAGAACGCCGCGAGCGGCCGTCTCGGCGACGGGATCGAAGGCACTTCGTTTCAAGAACGCCGTCACCACGGCCGACGGCCGGTCCGGCGCCCACTTCACGCATTTGATTTCCATAAGCCTGCTCCTCACTCAACCCGGTGCCTATCGGCGGCGGGTTCTCCCGGAACATACCACACCCGTGCCCGCCCTGCCGATGGCCCCTCGCCCGGCTCCGCCCGTCCCATGCGCAGCGCGCGGACCACCGCGGCATCCACGTTCGTCCGGCCGCTCGATTGCTCCACAAGCACGTGCACCGGCCACCCGCGGGCATCCACATCCACCCACACACTCATCGTCGGCCACGCCCCGCCGCCGCCCTCCGGCCCGGGCGCCTTGGCCAAGGCCGGCGCCGCGAAACGGCGCGCCCGCAGTCCCTCGGACCATTCGGCCCGATACCCCTCGACGCGGTTGGAGTGTACCAGCATATAGGCCGGTCGTTCAACCGCTTCGGGAACATAGGACGTCCGCTCCACATTGAGGGCCACGGCGGCCGCGGGCACCGGCGCGGCCTCCGGCGTCGGCTCCAGGTACGGAGGTTCCTCCGCCCGCCGCTTGATCATGCCCGCCAGATCCTGTCCCGGGCCCTTCAGCCCGACGGCGCCGCTGAACCCGAGCTTGTTCGGCAGGGGAATGATGACCGCCGACCACACGCCCCCATCAGACGACGGAGTCGGTCGCACGAACCGGATCACGGGCGGGGGCCGTCCCCGCCACACCGGCGCCGGCGTACCGGGCGTCACCCAGAGCATCCAGGGCAGCGCCCACAGGCCGACCGTGAGCACAACCGCCAGCGTCGTGTTCCGAAGCGAGCGCGGTATAATGTAGGATTCAACCCTCATCGTCTTATGGAGGGGTCCCCGGACGGGTCCCGAGGGTCACTTCCTTGAACCCCGTGTCGGAGGCCATGCTGAACAAGGTCACCAGGGTGTCGTGGCGCACATCGCGATCAGCCTCGATCACGAGCGGCAGATTCGGCTTATCCGAACACGCCCGGGCCAGCGCGGCGCGCAAGGCGTCCATCTGCGCCGTCTCGCGCCCGAGATATCGCTGGTCGTCGAAGAAGTAGATCTCCTCGCGTTCCCCCTTGCCCGCCACCGGCAAGGACAGCACCACGATGTTATGCCCGTAATGGCGCCCGTCGGCAAACGGCGATGCAGGCAACTGAATCGCGATGCCCGGCTGCAGGACGTTCGGTGCCAGCAGGTACAGATAGAACGCCACGAGAAGGGCCAGATTCACCCACGGTGCCGCGCCCAGCAGCCCCCGATTAATGCGGTTTTCCGGCCGGTAGCGCCGGAACCCTCGCACATACCATCCGACCGTGTTGGAATTTTGTGTCGCGATCATGAGGACCTGATCTCGCCCGCCCCCGAGTGGGAGCCAGTCCCGCCCGTCCCGTTGGCCCCGAGGTACCCGCGGATTTCCGATGCACTACGCTCCATATCGATCACGATCTTCTCGACGGTGCCGACGAGGAAGTTGAACGCGATATAGCACGGCAAAGCCACAGCCAACCCCGCCGCCGTGGTCACCAGCGCCTGCATCAATCCGCCCATCACATCCGCCGCCTGCACGAGCGGCGCGTGAGCCTTCATCGTCTGCAACGACTGGATCATGCTCAGCACCGTTCCAAGCAGGCCGAACAACGGTGCGACCTGCGCGACCGTGGCCAGGATCACCAGCCGTCGTTCCATGCGCGACACCTCGATGCGGCCCGCGTTCTCGACGGCCGAACGGATGGCCTCCTCACCGGCTTGCCGGTGCTGGATCGCCACGCGCACGATGCTCGCCACGGGGCCCGGCGTGTCGTCGCAGATCGCCAGGGCCTCCGTCACATTGCCGCGCTTGAGGTTGTTGAGGATCCCAGCCAGAAAATCCTCCGACTTGATCCGTGCGCGGTGCAGATGCAGCACGCGTTCAAGGAACACCCCCAGCGCCACCAGTCCGCTGGCGACAATCACCCATGCCACCAACCCGCCCTGATTCAGTAAGTCCAGCATGCCGTCACTCCACTTCCTGTTCCGCAATCATGCCCTAGCAGCCCGTTGAAAAATTGGTTGTTTTGATTTTCACTCGAAATCACGCCG
>CAZTAJ010000057.1:0-26421 GCA_964611575.1 uncultured Verrucomicrobiota bacterium | reverse complement strand
CGACTCCTCAGCCGCTCCCGGAGAACGTGCCGTTGAGTTTTCTGAGGAACTGCAATGGCACTCACCCCCTTGACGCGTTCGCGCTCTAGTGTTACGTTCCTAACGAAAGGTCACACCCCGGCAGACGGATCGCCGTAACCCCTGGCAAGGAACTCAGCACATGAGGGTAAACGCATGCACATGGCCGATGCGTTGATTTCACCGACCGGCCACCTCGGCGGAGGACTGCTCCTCGCGATCCTGCTGGGCCCGTATGCGGCATTTGTGGTCATTTCCTCCGTGCTGACGGTGCAGGCGCTGTTCTTTGCGGATGGGGGCTTGCTGGCGCTGGCCCTGGCCGGCCTGATCGGGTATGCGTTGAAGGCGCGCCAGGCAGGGAGGGGCGACTGAACTTCAGACCGTACATCGACATCGGCCGCATGGACGACCTCGGACGGATGGACTCTCCCATTCACCGACTGGACGCCCGCGCCAAACTCGTCACCACGGCGATGTTCGTGGTGGTGGTGATGTCCTTTCCACGGCATGAGCTTTCGGCCCTGATGCCGTTGTTTCTTTATCCGTTCGTGCTCGTCGCGCGGGGCAATCTCCCGGCAGGGTATCTGCTGCGCAAAGTGGCCGTGGCCGCCCCATTCGCCCTGTTTGTCGGCGTTTTCAACCCCCTGATGGACCGCCAACCGGTGGCCGCCATCGGCTCGCACCTCATTGCCGGCGGCTGGCTGTCGTTCGCCTCCATCATGCTGCGCTTCATGCTTACGGTCAGCGCCGCCCTGATCCTGCTGGCCTGCACCGGCATCCACCGGCTGTGCGCCGGCATGGAACGACTGGGCGTGCCGAAGGTATTCGCGGTCCAGGTGCTCTTTCTCTACCGCTACTTCTTTGTGATCGGCGCCGAGGGATTGCGCATGTGGCGGGGGGTGCAGATGCGCTCCGCGGGGGGGGCGGCGCTTCCGCTGAGGACTTACGGCAGCCTGCTCGGGCATCTCCTCTTGCGCTCGATGGATCGCGCCCAGCGGGTCTACCGCGCCATGGCGGCACGCGGGTTTGACGGCGAGGTCCGGGTCCTGCGAACCCCCGCGCCCGGTTGGAGGGACATCGCTTTCGTGACGGCCTGGACGGCGTTCTTTGTCGCGGCACGGCTGTGGAATCTGGCCGGACTCCTCGGCCTCTGGATAACGCGGAGCAACTCATGAGCCATCACCTGGTTGAGATGAAGGATGTGGCGTTTGCCTACCCCGACGGGACTCCGGCGCTGCGCGGCGTGTCGTTCCGGATCACACATGGCGAGTCAGTGGCCATCGTGGGAGGTAACGGCGCGGGCAAATCGACCCTCCTGCAGCACCTGAATGGTTACCTGACGCCCACTGGCGGGGAGGTGCGTATCGGGGATGTGCCCCTCACCCGCCAAACCGCCGCCGTCATCCGACGCGCCGTCGGCGTCGTCTTTCAGGATGCCGATGACCAGTTGTTCATGTCGACGGTCTTCGAGGATGTCGCCTTCGGTCCGCTCAACCTCGGCTTGCCGCCGGACGAAGTGGAACGGCGCTCCCTTGCGGCCCTGGAACGTGTGGGGATGGCTCATCTGAGGGAACGCCCGCCACACAAACTGTCGGCCGGCGAGAAACGTGCCGTGGCGATTGCGACCGTACTGGCGTTGACCCCCGACGTCCTGGTCATGGACGAGCCGTCGTCCAATCTCGATCCCCGCGGCCGCCGCCGGCTGATCACCTTGTTGCGGACGTTCGAACACACCAAGATCATCGCCTCCCACGACCTGGAACTGGTCGTGGAACTCTGTCCCCGCACGATCGTGCTCGATGGCGGATTGATTGTGGCCGACGGCGCCACGGAGAGCCTCTTGTCTGACGAATCGCTGATGCTGGCCCACGGACTCGAACGCCCGCACATACTCCGGCACCACCATCCGCATTGAGGAGTCTGCTAGATTTTCCGACCCACGGCGGCGGCCACCGCTTTCATCTTGCGCATCGCGGCCTCGAACTGAGGCGGCGTCAGGGATTGGGCGCCGTCGGACCAGGCCTCATGCGGATTGGGGTGGACCTCGATCATGAGGCCATCCGCCCCGCCCGCCACCGCCGCGAGCGCCATATCCTCGACATAGGCGGCATGGCCCGTGCCATGGCTGGGATCGGCGACGACCGGCAGATGGGTCTCGTGCTTGAGCACCGCAATGGCGCTCAGGTCCAGCGTGTTGCGTGTGGAGGTTTCGAACGTGCGAATGCCGCGTTCGCAAAGGATGACCTGCATGTTGCCCTGCGCCATGATGTACTCCGCCGACATCAGCCACTCGCGCACCGTGTTGGCCAGCCCACGCTTGAGCAGGACCGGTTTACGCAGTTGCCCCACCGCCTTGAGCAGGTCGAAGTTCTGCATGTTGCGGGCGCCGATCTGCAGCACGTCGGCATACTGCGCCACGAGATCGAGGACGCTTTCCTTCATGACCTCCGTCACAACCGGCAAGCCGGTGCGCTCGCGCGCGGCGGCCAGCATCTTGAGCCCCTCCTCCTCCAATCCCTGGAAACTGTAGGGGGACGAGCGCGGCTTGTAGGCGCCACCCCGCAACAAGGTCGCGCCGGCGGCCTTGACGGCTTCCGCAGTGCGGCAGATCTGCTCGATGCTCTCAACCGAGCATGGGCCGGCGATCACGGGCACGTGCTTGCCGCCGAACACGATACCGGGGGCCACGGTAACCAGGGATTTCTCCTTCTTCAGTTCCAGGCCGGCCAGTTTGTAGGGTTTCAGGATCGGGATCACCCGTTCCACACCTGGCGCCGTTTCGAGTTCCTGGAGACGCGCCTTTCCGCGCTCGTCGCCGATGGCGCCGATCACCGTCCGCTCCACGCCGACGATCGGATGGGGCGTGTAGCCCATCCGCTTGATTTCCTCCTGCACCTCGCCGATCTCGCGCCGTGAAGCGCCTTCCCGCATGACAATAATCATCGCTCACTCCCAAACAGACATCCGAAGCTGCATCCGCCGCCCGCGTCGTTTCCCCCAGCTTAACACCTGCACACGCAATCGGCAATTATGCCCGCGTCATCTATAACGCCGCAGTGTGTAACGCCGCAGTTGACACCGTTCCCCGTACCGTTTAGGGTACCGCGGTATTTTTTCGGCGGGATAGCTCAGTTGGCAGAGCAAGGGACTCATAAGCCCTGGGTCGTGGGTTCGACTCCCGCTCCCGCCACCAGCCTTCGCTCGCAGCGCAGCGTAGAGCGAAGGCTGTCACGCCGGAGCCCCGCGTCAGCGGGCGCAGGCGGACTCCCCGAAGCCAGCCGTTGCACTTGAATCCCTGCGGCCTCTTTGGTATTCAGCTCTCCACAAACCCATTACGGAACCCTTCTATGCCCACGCCCTTCTTCCTCGGACTCGATTCCAGCACCCAGAGCCTCAAAGCCACCGTCATCGAACCGACGCTCAACGTCGTCGCGGAATTCGCCGTCACGTTCGACTCGGACCTCCCGGAGTTCAAGACGCGGGGCGGGGTACACCGCAGCCCCGACGGATTGACCGTGACGTCCCCTCCCCTGATGTGGGTGGCCGCGCTCGACCTTCTGTTCGCCAAAATGAAGGCGGCCGGCTTCGCCTTCGATCGCGTGGTTGCCGTTTCCGGCTCCGGCCAGCAGCACGGCAGCGTCTATCTCCGCCGGGGTGCGCGGACAACCCTGGCCGGACTCCGGACGGACGCCCCCTTGCAGCGACAGCTCAAGGATGTCTTCTCAATCGGCGCGTCGCCCATCTGGATGGATTCCAGCACCACCTCCGAGTGCCGGGCGCTTGAAACGGCCCTCGGCGGCGCCCAGGCGCTGGCCGAACTTACCGGCTCACGGGCCTATGAGCGGTTCACCGGCAACCAGATCGCCCGGGTGTTCGCCACCCAGCGCGCCGGCTACGATGCCACCGAACGAATTGCCCTGGTGAGTTCATTCATGGCGTCGGTGCTGATCGGTGACTATGCGCCCATCGATGCCAGCGACGGTTCCGGCATGAACCTGCTCGACATCCGCCGTGCCTCCTGGTCGCAACGGGCACTGGACGCCACGGCGCCGGGACTCGGCGCCCGGCTGGGCACGCCGGTCGCCTCGCACACCCTCGTCGGCCCTGTGCATGCGCACTTTGTCGGTCGCTACGGTTTCCGCCCCTCCTGCCAGGTCATCGCCTTCTCGGGCGACAATCCCTGCAGCCTGGCCGGTCTCCGGCTGCAGCAACCGGGCGAAGTCGCCATCAGCCTCGGCACCAGCGACACCCTGTTCGGCGCCCTGCGCGACCCGAAACCCTCCGCGTCCGAAGGTCACATCTTCGTCAGCCCGGTGGACCCGCAGGGCTACATGGCCATGATCGTCTACAAGAACGGTTCGCTGACCCGCGAAGCCATCCGCGACGCCGTAGGCGGAGGCTCCTGGGAGACGTTCGATGGTCTCCTGGCCGGCACCGCGCCCGGTAATGGCGGGCACATCGGGTTCTATTTCAAGGAGCCCGAGATCACCCCGCCCGTGCTCAAACCCGGTCTGCACCGCTTCGGGCCGGACGGCCACCCCGTCACAACCTTTGCCCCGCCAGTCGAGGTGCGCGCCATAGTCGAGGCGCAGTTCCTCTCCATGCGCTTGCACAGTGGTCACGTGGGACTCGCACCCACCCGTATTCTCGCCACCGGCGGCGCCTCGGCCGACCATGCCATGCTGCGCGTCATGGCCGACGTCTTCGGCGTGCCCGTCTTCACGGGGCAGCAGCCGGGCTCGGCGGCCCTCGGCGCCGCTTATCGCGCGTTGCACGGCTGGACCTGTGCGGACCAGCGTCGGTTTGTTCCGTTTGCCGACACCATGCAGGCGGCACCGCCCTTTACGCGGATCGCCGAACCGAACGCCAAAGCCCACGCCCTGTACGAGGATATGCTGACGACCTATGCCCGTTTGGAACAGACCCTTCTTTAGCAGGTAAACGACAACCCGAGGACACACCATGAGCATCGACATCCGTAACACTCCCTATCGGGGCTGGCGCAACAACGTTCGCATCAGCAATGGCCAGATCGAACTCATCGTGACCGCGGATGTTGGGCCGCGGGTGATCCGCCTGGGATTCGTCAAGGGTCGCAATCTGATGGCCGAGTTCAAGGACCAGATGGGGGGCCAGGGTGAAAAGGAATGGATGATCCGCGGCGGCCATCGCCTGTGGCTCGCTCCGGAAGCCAAGCCCGAAACATACGAACTGGACAACCGCCCCATCACCATCCGCACAACCCGGGATGGCATCCGGACCCTTGAGCCGGTCGGCGCCCTGACAGGCGTTCAGAAGCTGATGGACATCCAGATGGAGAGCGGCAAGAACGTCGTCACGATCACCCACACCCTGAAGAACACAGGCCGCAAGCCGCGCACCCTGGCGCCCTGGGCGCTGACCGTCATGGCGCCGGGCGGAACGTGCATCATTCCGTTGCCGAAAAAGATCGCCCATTCCGCCCAACTCCTCCATAACCAGGAATGGAGCATCTGGGGGTACACCGATTTCGCCGATGGACGCTGGACGATCGGGAAGCGCTATGTCTTCTTCCGTCAAGACCGCCGCCGCGGGCCCGGCAAACTCGGCATCGCTCACCGCGAGGGCTGGGTGGCTTACCAACTCGGCGATTGCCTCTTTGCCAAGCAGTTCCAGCGGGTGGAGGGCGCCGTCTACCCTGACGGTGGGGTGAACTTCGAGACCTTTTCCAACGAACAGATGCTCGAAGTCGAAACCCTGGGACCACTGGTGACACTCAAGTCCGGCCAGTCGGTCAGGCACGTCGAGGTGTGGAAGCTCCTCAAAGGCCTCAAGCCGATCAAGACCGAGGCCGATGCGGATGCCGTGGCGAAGAAACTCCTGAGGTAATCCGGCACCGGTCAACGCGCGCGTTGCCCGCGTTTCTTAGAACCGCAAACCCGCCTTCATCAGCCGGGCTTCGAGCTCCGCAATCACCCGCGCGTCGTCGGACGCGCCCCGGGATTCGAACGTCGCCGAGAAGCGCAGGAACGGACCCACGTCATCCCACGGCACGGTTGAAATCGAGTGCTCGCGAATCAAGTGCTGCGAGGCATCCTCCGCCGTCGTGAACGTCACGCTGCCCGCCCCTTTGGGCGCCGGGACATACAGGTAGAACGTCCCGCCCGGCATCTTTGCCTTGAAACCAACCTTCTTCAGCGCCTTGACCATCTTCCGCAGGCGGCGCGCGTAATGGTTCTTGATCTTATCGGCCAGGGCGCGATCGGCAATGCCCGCGCAAGCCGCGAGCTGGATGGCCTTGAACTGCCCCGAATCGACGTTGTCCTTGACCTCGGCATACGCCTGCACAATGCGCGGCGCACCCGCCACGAAGCCCAGGCGCCAGCCGGTCATGTTGTAACTCTTGCTCATCGAGTGCAGTTCGATGGCCACGTCCTTGCCACCCGGCCGGCTGAGAATCGAGAGCGGCTGGCCGTAGACCAGCGTCGCATAGGCAGCGTCCTGCACGATCAGGATATTGTGTTTCTGCGCGAAAGCGATCAGCTTGTCGAAGAACGATTCCGACGGCGCCGCGCCGGTGGGATTGTTCGGGTAGTTGACATAGAACAGCTTGGCCCGTCCCGCCACCACGGGATCGATCGCGTCAAGATCGGGGTAGAACCCATTCTCCCTCCGCAGCGGAACCTTGACCACCTCGCCCCCGAGATAGCGGGTGTGCGTCGCAAGCACCGGATAGCCCGGCACGGTCACCAGCGCCACATCACCCGGGTTGATGAAACACAACGGCAACATGGCCAGCGCGGGTTTGGAGCCGATGCTGTGCGTGATGTCGGTGTCGGGATTCAGATCGGTCACGCCGAAGAACTTGGCCATGTACTCGGCCGCGGCCACTTTGAATTCACGAATCCCGTTGTCGGAATAGCCGCGATTGGCGGGATTGTCCACCGCCTTCTTCATCGCCCGTCGAATCGCCGCCGGCGCCATCTGGTCCGGTTCCCCGACGCCGAAGTCGAGCAATTCCACAGTCGGCCGCGCGGCGCGCGCCGCGGCCTTGGCGCGCTTGATCTTCTCGAACTTGTAGATCTCGTTGGAAGTCCCGAACCGGGCGCCGCCAATGCGTTCCGCAAACAGAGTCTGAATATCCATGGTCGTCCTGCCTTTCTCAACCGCCAAAGGGTGAAACCAATACCGAGAACCGACGCCGGACGCAACGTTGTTTATCAACCGTCGTCACGTCGGCCCCGTCCGCCGTCCGTCAAGGATGGTCAGGTCACGGGATCGAAGAGCCAGCGCTTATTGTACCAGAACCATTGCCCCGGATCGTTGCGAATGGCGTTCGTGAAAACATCAAACACCGCCTGCGTCATGCGCTGGATGTCGGCGTTCTTGTCCGCCGTCGGATCGGGCTCAATGGCCGGGAAGACAACCCCTTCATGGCGAGCCCACCCACGCCGCACATTGATCGCCGGAATGATCGGAACTCCCGCATGCCGCGCAAACAGCGCCATGCCCGGCCCCACATTGGCCTCCCGGCCCAGGAATTGCACCTTGACCCCCGGCGTCGGCATTCGTACATCCCCCACAACTGCCATGAAACGCCCCTCATGAAGGCGACTGATGACCTTGCGCAGGGTCGAGGCACCGCGCATGACAATCTCGATGCCTGCCCGCCGTCTCGATTCCGTCAAGTACCTGTCGAACAATGGATTGCGTTGCTTGCCGGCGATGACCAGCAGGGGCAGGCCGGTCTGGGCCATCGCCATGCCTCCAAACTCCCACGACCCGAAGTGCGGCACCGCAATAATCGCGCTTCGCCCGGTTTCTTTGTGGGACTGCATCACTTTCGTAAGCACCTGATAGTCGCTTCGTGCCTCAAACTGCCTGCGGGTCAAGGAAGGCCCCACCATCACATCGATTGCCACGAAAAGAAAGTTGCGAAAAGACATCCAGGCGATTTCGCGCACCTCGGTGTTCGTGAACCGGTTACCGAAGATTTCCCGTATGCGCCGCTCGGCCTCCCGTCGCCGGAACCGCACGAGATGGAATCCAACCAGCGCCAGGATCCACGCCACCACCAGCGCCGCACGATACGGCAGCACCGTCACCACGGCGGCGACCCCGCGCAGGACTGCATATTCCGCCACATGCTTGAGACGATAGGTCATACGCTATGAAAGTGCCGTCCGAAGCCGGCAATGTCAATACCCCCTCCTCAACGCCCGATACGCCCGTATGGCCAATCCCGGCCGCATCTCGATCGCGCGCGCCGGACAGATCTCATGACAACAGCAGCATTCAATACACCGGCCCGCATCCAGCGTCGGCCGGTGCCCCGCCTGAATCGAAAGCGCCTCCGCCGGGCAGGCCTTGACGCACTGCCCGCAAAAAACACAGCGGCCGCTGATTGTCGGCCGGTGCCATAGCAGCCGACCGAACAGAGACAGGATCCAGCCGGGCATGTTCTGCACCGGAACGGTTGTCGGGGGCCGGCAGGGCCGCCCCTCCGTGAGCACCCCCGGCTCGCCCGCCAGCCGTATCCGCTCCACGATCGTTTCGCCCTCGCCAAGCCGTGCCGCCTCGCGCAGGCAGGGCACCTGACCCGTCTTGAGCCCGAACCGACCGCACAGGATCGTATCCAGAGCCACGGCGTCGGCCGATGCCGCCAGGAACCCCAGGGCCACGGGTCGGCCGGCTGATGGCCCGTTGCCGTCCATGCCCACCACCGCGTCCATGATCGTCAACCCGGGCCGCACCCGCCGATAGACCGCGAGTAACATGGCGCCAAACGCCTCTGGCCGCATGTATTCCTTGTGCAGCCGCGTCTTCTGGAATCCCGGAATTGTGCCGTAGCAGTTCTTGATGCCACCCGTGAAACGCGTCAGCACATGCGTCTTGGCCTTCGGAACCGAGATGATGACCTCCGCTTCCAGCACCGGGCGGGCGATGCTGAACGCGAATCCGTCAACCTCAACCCGTTCCGATCCGGCTTTCTCCAGGTTCAGCAAGGGAACCCCCTCCGCCAGGCATATGGCTCCGATGCCCGTCTTGCGCCAGACGCGTTCCAGGTCCATCACGTTCGCCGGACTGTCCGCAACACACGGCTTTCCACCCGCCGCCCGGACCGCCCGGATCACCGCGCGCACAACCTCCGGATGCGTCGTCACCGCCTCCTCGGGCGCATGGTCGGACAGGAGGTTGGGCTTGATCAGGACGGTCTGCCCGGCACGAACGAACGCCGTCATTCCGCCCAAGGGGGCCAGAAGACGATCCAAGGCCGATTGAGCCTGGGCATAGTCTGCGCAGCGGGCGATGGCGACAGTGGGGTGCATGGGAACGAAAAGGGGGCGTTTCGCCGTCTCCGGCCAAACGCCCCCTGCGACGGAACGACCTCAGATGACTTTGCGCACGTCGTCCAGTTTGCCGGCGCTGCCGAGGACCTTGTTCTTGCCCTCGATATACCGGGCATACTCGACCATGAAGACCTTGCCCGGCGGCCGCAGGTCGAAGTTCTCGGGGTACAGCGCGAACTGCTCGCGGTGGACGCGGCACCACACCAGGCGGCCATCCGTGTCGATATTCACCTTGGTGACACCCATCGTGCCGGCCTTGGTAATGTCCTTCTCGCTCACGCCCTTGGCGTCCTTCATTTTGCCGCCGTAGAAGTTGATGCGGCGCACCTCGTCTTCGGGCACCGAGCTCGATCCGTGCATCACGAGCGGAAAGCCCGGCATGAGGCGCGCAATCTCCTTGATCACGTCGAAGTGCAGCCCCTGCTTGCCGGCGAACTTGAAGGCGCCGTGGCTCGTCCCGATGGCGCAGGCCAGGCTGTCGCAACCGGACTTCTTGACGAATTCCTGGGCTTGGACTGGATCGGTCAGCTTGGCGTCGGCCTCCGCCACAGACACGTGTTCCTCAACCCCGCCCAGCTTGCCCAGCTCGGCTTCGACCACGATGCCCTTGGCATGCGCCGCGTCAACCACCCGCTTGGTGATCTCGATATTCTTCTCGAACGGTTCGGCGCTGGCGTCGATCATGACCGAACTGTAGAAGCCGCTGTTGATGCAGTCCATGCAGGTCGCCTCATCGCCGTGATCCAGGTGCACGGCAAAGACGGCGTCCGGAAAGATCTCATTGGCCGTCTTGATCATGGACTCCAGCATCTTCTTGTGCGTGTAGGAGCGGGCGCCCTTCGACAACTGGATGATGAAAGGGGCCTTGCTGTCCATGCACCCCTGGAACAGGCCCATGGTCTGTTCGAGATTATTGATGTTGTAGGCCCCGACGGCATACTTGCCGTAGGCATGTTTGAATAACTGCTTGGTTGTAACGATCATGCTGTCCTGCCTCCCTGTGGGTTGAAAGAGGGAATACTTTACGGGCTGCCGGTTCTCCGTCAACACCTTATTCACTCAAATCAGGAACGAGCACTTCCGCCTTGCTCCCCACCCCCCCCGCATTCTATTCTCCCGGCACAGAAGCGGAGATTCCGGTCGCCGTCTCCCGGCGCTCGCGAACAACCTGGATGACAGCACCGAAACACTCGGGATCTAGACCGGTCACGGACCACTTCAAGTGGTTTGTGCTTCTCATCGCTGCCTTCTTTGCCGGGTATCGTCTCATCAGCGCGCTGGTCGAGCACGATGCCGCCGTCGTCCCCGATTCCGTCTTGCTGGCCGTCATGCTGGTCCTGATCGGCTATCTATGGGTCACCCAGGCCCAGGCGTTGGCCCGGCTCTCCAGGTCCGAAGCGGCGCTGCGGAATTCGCACGTCGGGATGCTGACCGCGCTCGTCGCGGCCGTGGAAGCAAAAGACCCGTACACCCGGGGCCACTCGGAACAAGTCAAACGGCTGTCGGTTGAATTGGCAAAGTCAATGGGTCTCAACGACGCCAGTGTCGAGGTGGTGTCGCGCGCCGCCGCGCTGCATGACTTGGGAAAGATCGAAACCCCGGATGATATTCTCCACAAGAAGGAAAAGCTGACGGCAGAAGAATGGGACATTCTCAAGAAGCATCCCGCCCGCACGGCGACCATCCTGTCGTCCCTCGACTTTCTTCGCGATGAGGTCCGGGTGGCGGTCTTGCATCACGAGCGGTACGATGGCGGCGGTTACGGTGTGGGACTCAAGGGCCCCGAAATACCTGTCGAATCGTCCATCATCGGAGTGGCCGACATGTTCGATGCCATGAATTCGGATCGCCCCTACCGCCCCAGGCTGCCGCGGGAGGCGATTCTTGCCGAATTAAGGAAGAGCCGGGGTATTCAACACCCGGCCCCCGTGGTCGACGCCTTTCTGAAAGTGCTGGCGGACCGCCCCGAACTGTGGATCCGAATGCAGGCATGACCCTGCGCTCCGGTCACACCGCGTGGACGATCAGGTCACGCTGTCGCCCCGGCTCAGGACCACCTTCCCCGTGCGGACCAGCTCGATGATCCTGAATTTCTGGAGCATCTGGATCAAGGTGTCGATCTTCTCGGTGTTGCCTGTGCACATGAGGATCATGGACGTCTCGGTCAGGTCCACGTTCTTGCAGCCGAAATGCTCGCCGATCTGCAACGCCTCCGCGCGCTCGGCCGGACCCACGGCCACCTTGATCATGGCCAGTTCCTTGATCACCGCGTTGTCGCCGGTGTGATCCACGCAGCGCAGCACGTCAATCAGCTTGCTCACCTGCTTGATGATCTGCTCCAGGCCGTCCGCACTGCCGCTCGCGCCGATGGTCATGCGGGAGAACTGGCCATCCATGGCCGGGGAAACAACCAGGGATTCGATGTTGAACCCGCGTCGGGCGAAACACTGGGCGATCCGGGCCAGGACCCCCGGCTTGTTCGCCACATACACGCTCAACGTGTGGATGGGTGCCGCGCCGGAAGACGCGGAACTCCGGCTGGTTGGGTTAAGGGTCGGACTCGTTGTTGTGGTCATGGTCAGGCCTCCAAAAACTCTGATTGTCTTGGTAGGGCCGGCTTTATGCCGGCCATGAACATAGCCGGCATGAAGCCGGCTCTACCTGTCGTTCCGTCATCATTCAGGTCGATCCGGTTGGCTTTTCCATCTTGCCCTTCGGCGCCTCAAGGATCATATCCTCGACCGGGCGGCCCGCGGGAATCATCGGGTACACGTTTTCGGTTTTCACGCACTCGGCGTTGATCACGCAGGGCCCGTCGTTGTACTCCAGGGCCCGCTTCAGAATCTTCCGGATGTCCGCGGGCCGCTTCAGGGTGAGTCCCCTGGCGCCCGGGTACGCCTCCGCGAGCTTGGCAAAGTCGGGATTGCCCTCCAGATCCACGCCGCTTTCGCGCGCATCGTAGAACAATTCCTGCCACTGCCGCACCATGCCGAGATAATGGTTGTTCATGACCAGGATCTTGACCGGCAACTTGTGTATGCAGGCGGTGGACAACTCGGACAGCGTCATCTGGAACCCGCCGTCGCCCACCACCGCCCAGACGTGCGCCTTCGGCTTCCCGAACTGCGCGCCCATGGCGGCCGGGAATCCGTACCCCATCGTGCCCGCCCCCCCCGAACTGACCCAGGTATCCGGCGCGATCGACTTGATGAACTGGGCGGCCCACATCTGGTGCTGCCCCACGTCCGTGACCACGATGTCCGTCGGCGCGATCAGCTTGTTCAGCTCGTCAAGAATCTGCTGCATCTTCAGTCCGCCCTGCTTCCGGTATTTGAGCGGGTACCGGCGCTTGTACCCCTCGAGGTGACTCACCCACGCCTTGGTGTCCAGCCGTGCCACCTGCGGCGTCAGCGCCTCGAGCACCTCGCGGGCATCCCCCACGCAGTAGTGGTGCACGTGGATCATTTTATTGATCTCCGCCCAGTCGATATCGATGTGGATCCGCGTCGCCGTCTTGCAGAAGCGTGCGGGGTTCCCGGTGATGCGATCGTCATACCGTGACCCGATGGACATGATCAGATCGCACTCCATGAGCGCCTTGTTGGCATAGGCCGTTCCGTGCATGCCGACCATACCCAGCGAAAGCGGATGGTTTTCGGGAAACCCGCCCTTGCCCAGCAGCGTGCTGGCCACCGGGGCGTTCAGTTTCTCCGCGAGACCGCGAAGCGCCGGCGCCGCGTGCGCAATCAGCACCCCGTGGCCGCACAGCAACAGCGGCCGTGTCGACCGGCTCAACGCCGCCGCGATCTCATGCACCTGATGCAGGTTGAGCGGCTGACTCGGCTGGTAGCCCGGCAAATCCATGTCGGGATCCAGCGAAGCCGTGCACCATGCCGAACTGATATCCTTGGGAATGTCGATCACGACCGGACCGGGCCGGCCCGTGGTGGCAATGTGAAATGCCTCCTTCACCACGCGCGGGACGTCATTCACGGCCTTGATCAGGTAGGAATGCTTCACCACCGGCATGGTTAGGCCGAACACGTCCGCCTCCTGAAAGGCATCCTTGCCCAGCATCGGGGAAATGGTCTGGCAGGTGATCACAACCATCGGCACCGAATCCATGTGCGCCGTCATGATGCCGGTGATCGTGTTCGTGGCCCCCGGACCGCTGGTCACCACCACCACCCCGGGTTTCCCCGTCGCACGCGCATAGCCATCCGCCATGTGTGTCGCACCCTGCTCGTGGCGCGACAACACCAGCTTGATGTGGGTCCGCGTCGTGACCAGCGCATCGAAAATCGGGATGGCCGCCCCTCCGGGAAGCCCCCAGATATACTCAACCCCGAGCCGCTCGAGGCACTTCACCATGGCCTGCGCGCCATCCAGCTTCGCCGCCGCCGGGATCGCACTGTCGATTCTCGGTGTCTCACCTTTTTTCATTTTCCGGGCATCCGTTGCAGCAGACATGGCTACCACCTTTCAAACATTGCCTTTGATCTGTCAAAATGTACCGGATCATCGCAGCGCATGCAAGAACATAGATGATATTTTTGCCACTTCCATTGTGATCATCACATTGCAGAATAAACAGGCCGCTTTTTGTCACAACATGGGCGCCGGGCAACCTGATGCGAAATCCCGTTGACGGTTCACCGCTTTCGGCCAACAATGACCGCCGTTTCAGACAGATTGCGAGAGGAACCATGACGACACCCGAAACTGCGCCCGCCTCGGATTTCATCCGGGACATCATCACCGCCGATCTGAAGGCGGGACGACACCACCGCATTGTAACCCGCTTCCCCCCCGAGCCGAACGGGTACCTGCACATCGGCCATGGCAAGGCTGTCTGCCTCGACTTCGGCAGCGCCCTCGAGTTCGGCGGCGAATGCCACTTGCGCATGGATGACACCAATCCGTCGAAGGAATCGATGGAATACGTGGAGTCCATCAAGACCGACATCCGCTGGCTGGGATTCGATTGGGGCGAGCATTTCTACTTCTCAGCCGACTACTTCGAACGGATGTACGAGGGAGCCCGGACCCTGATCCGGAATGGCAAGGCGTACGTGTGCGAACTGACGCAGGAACAATGGAAGCAATACCGGGGCATTCCGACGCAGCCCGGCCAGGACAGCCCCTTCCGGAGCCGGCTGATCGACGAGAGCCTGGACCTGTTCGCCCGGATGCGAGCCGGCGAGTTCGCCGACGGCACCTTGTGCGTGCGGGCGAAGATCGACATGACCTCCCCCAACCTGCACCTGCGCGACCCCGTGATCTACCGCATCATGCGCGTGCCGCATTACCGCACAGGCGACGCCTGGTGCATCTATCCCACCTATGACTTCGCCCACCCCCTGGAAGATGCGTTCGAAGGCATCACGCACTCACTTTGCACGCTCGAGTTTGAAGTGCACCGCCCCCTGTACGACTGGTTTCTCGCCGAGTTGGGCTTCGAGAAGCCCCCCCGCCAGATCGAGTTCGCGCGCCTGAACATCACGTATACCGTGCTGAGCAAACGCAAACTCCTCGAACTGGTCCAGGGCGGTTACGTGCAGGGCTGGGACGACCCGCGCATGCCGACGCTCTGCGGCCTGCGCCGACGCGGATTCACGCCCGCCTCGATCCGCGATTTCTGCGCCCGTATTGGGATCACGAAATTCGACAGCTACACCGATATCGCCCTGCTGGAATTCTGCCTGCGCGATGAGCTCAACAAGACCGCGCCGCGCACCATGGCCGTCCTCGACCCCGTCAAGGTGGTGATCGAGAATTACCCGGAGGGGCAGGTCGAATGGATGGACGCGGTCAACAACCCCGAGGACCCCGCCGCCGGGATTCGCCAGGTTCCTTTCTCGCGTGAAGTCTTCATCGAACGGGATGACTTCATGGAGGACGCGCCGAAGAAGTTCTTCCGCCTGGCCCCGGGCCGCGAGGTCCGCCTGCGCTACGGTTACCTGATCACCTGCACAGGCTGCACAAAGGATGCCGGCGGCAGGGTCACCGAAATCCGCTGCACCTACGATCCGGCGACCCGGGGCGGCAATACGCCGGACGGCCGCAAGGTCAAAGGCACCATTCACTGGGTGTCGGCGGCCCAGGCCGGTCGCGTACCGGTGAGGCTGTATGACCGCCTGTTCAAGGTTGAGCATCCGGAAGAAGTGCCGGACGGGGTCGACTATAAGATCAACCTCAACCCCGATTCGCTCACGACCATCCAGGCCCTGGTCGAGCCCAGCCTCATGCAGGCCGCCACAGGCGCCCGTGTGCAATTCGAGCGGAAAGGCTACTTCTTCGCAGATCCCGTGGAGTCAACCCCGGGGCACCCGGTGTTCAACCAGATTGTGCCGCTGAGGGATTCATGGGCCAAGTCAGGGAAGGAAGCGGCGCCATAACCCGGTCCTCTCAGGAACCCCCCATGCTGATTATTGAACCGCATATCCATATGTATTCGCGGACGACCGACGACTACGCGGCCATGTACAAGGCCGGGATCCGGGCCTGCGTGGAACCGTCCTTCTGGATGGGCGTCAACCGCCGCTATGCCGGCACCTTCTTCGACTACTTCCAGCTCATCCTCGAGTTCGAGACCCTCCGCGCGCGACGCTTCGGCCTTGACCACTACGCGGCCGTCTCCCTGAACCCGAAAGAAGCCGAGAATGTCCCGCTGGCCAACGAGGTCATCGACGGGCTGGCCCCCTATCTCGATCATTCCCGCTGCGTGGCCCTGGGCGAGATCGGCTTCAACAACAACACCCCCAACGAGGAAGCCGCCTTCGTCCGCCAATTGCACATCGCCCGTGCACGCCGCATGCCCGTCATCATCCATCTCCCCCACGTCGACAAACTCCGCGGCGCCAGGCGCACGGCGGAAATCCTGAAGGCCGAGGGGCTCGACCCGGACCGGGTCCTGATCGATCACAACACGGAGGAAACCATCCGGCTCTCACGCGAGACCGGCTGCTATTCGGGCATGACCGTCTACCCGATATCGAAGCTCGATCCTGAACGTGTGTCGGCCATCATCCGTGAGTATGGGGCCGAGCGCATGATCGTGGACGGCTCTGCCGACTGGGGCGTTTCCGATCCGCTCAGCCTCGTTCGCGTCGTCGCGCGCTTGGCTCGGGACGGCATTGCAGAGTCCTCAATACAGAAACTGGTGCACGACAACGCCATGGCCTTTTACAGCGGATCCCCTAACTGGAAGCCGGATTTCAGCATTCAACCGCTTGACCCACGGGAGTTCCAACGGTAATATTCTCTGGCATTTGCTTCCGTGGGGAGTGAGTGGGGTGCAAGAAACGAGGAAGAACATGTCTGATATCCTGACCGAATTGAGTGCCATTATCCAGCGCCGCGACACGCCGGATCCCGAGTTCATAAGGAAGCACGACATCAAACTCGGCCTCCGTGACGAAGATGGCGCGGGGGTGGTTGTCGGAATGACCGGCAAAGGCAGTGTGATCGGTTACACCAAGAACGCGGCCGGGAAGAAAGTCGATGCCGAGGGCGAATTGTATTATTGCGGCCTCAGCATTGAGGATCTGGCCGGCGCGCACCGGGCAGGCCTTGGCTACGAAGAGACCGCCTTCCTGCTGCTCACCGGCATGCTGCCAACCCAGGCGCAACTGGACCGGTTCACCGAATACATGGCCGCCCGACGCACGCTCCCCCTCCGGTTCCACAACGGTCTGCCCAGCCTTGTCAGCAACAACATGATGAACTCCTTGCAGGTTGCCGTGTGCAACCTGTACGGGGAAGATCCGGCCCCGGATTCGACGGCCATCAAGGACGTGACGCGTCAGAGCATCGACCTGATCACCAAGTTTCCAGCCTTGGTCGCTTACGCTTACCACTCGATGCAGTTCAAGTACCGCGGCAAGAGCCTGACCCTCGTGAATCCGGAGACCACCGGTTCGCTGGCGGAGAATTTCCTGCACATGTTCCGGGCCGGCGAGGGCTTTACACCCGAGGAAGCGCGCTTGCTTGACCTCTTCCTGGTTCTCCACGCGGAACATGGCGGCGGTAATAACTCCACCTTCACCGTGCGAACCGTTTCATCCAGCGAGACCGACACGTTCTCAGCCATCACCGCCGGTCTGGCCTCCCTCAAAGGACATCTGCATGGCGGCGCCAACGAGAAGGTGATGGCCATGTTTGCCGAGATCAAGACGAAGGTAAGGGACTGGCGCGACCGGGACGAAGTCGCCGCCTATCTGCGGAGCGTCTTCCTCAAACAGGCCGGGGATAGAACCGGCAAACTGTACGGCATCGGCCACGCCGTCTACACCCTGTCCGATCCGCGCGCCACCATTCTCAAAGAGGTCACCCGCAAGCTGGCCGTCGCCCGGCAGCGCCTGGATGAGTTCGAACTGCTGGCGCTGATCGGAGAACTGGCCCCCCGTATCGTCGAGGAAGCCAAACCCGGCAAGCGAGTGGCGCCAAATGTGGACTTCTACTCCGGCTTCATGCTGGATTGCATGGGCATCCCCGTGGAGATCTACACACCGCTGTTTGCCATGGCGCGCGTGTCCGGTTGGTGCGCCCACCGGCTCGAACAACTCGTGCAGAATCGCCTGATTCGCCCGGCCTACCTGAACGCAACACCCAGACGGCCTTACACACCGATCGAGCAGCGGATGGCGGCGCCCTGACGGTTTCCTTATTGAGCGTTTCGTAAATGCGTGACACCTCCAGGTAGGGCCGGCTTTACGCCGGCCATGTGCGTAGCCGGCATAAAGCCGGCTCTACCGCTTGCGTCGGGATGTCACTCTTATAGGCAACGCTCAATAATCCTCATAGAAGGGAGCGCCTGTTGCGCGCCGGGAAACCCTCAGTCACCCAGGGACCGCACCACGGCCTGCACGACGCCTTCGTGCGTCAGATCACGGCAGTCGATCGCCAGGTCGGCGTAACGACGGTAGAGGGGCAGCCGTTCGGCATACAGGCTCTCCAGCGATTGCCCGGCGTTCATGACCACCCCGCGCGTCGCCAGGTTGACCAACCGCCGGGCCAGCGCGGCCACCGGCAAGTCGAGGAAGACCACCACCCCGTTGGCCTTGAGATGTCGCATGGCGGGATCGCTGTAGACCGCGCTGCCGCCCGTGGCAATCACGTGGTGCCGGCAGTCGAGGGCAAGCAGGTGCCGTTCCTCGATCCGGCGAAAAGCCGCCGCACCCTCGGTGTCGATAATCTCCTGCAGTCGACGCTGCATGCACCCTTGCAGGCAGACGTCCGTGTCGATGAATTCCCGCGCCATGACCTTTGCCAGCAGCACGCCTATGGTGCTCTTCCCCACGCCGGGCATGCCGATCAGCACGATGTTTGTCTCACGATCCACTGCCCGCCTCCCGCCTCCGACATCTCCGTCAGGAAGTCGCCTTCTGGCGGCGTCCGCCGCCATACGTCGCCATGGCCCATTGTACCGCCGTTGAGACAAGCAGCGCCAGGCCGCAGAAGAGATACATGTCGACATCATGGCCGCTCCGCCGCATCCAGGTCTCGCAGGCAAACAAGCCTGCCAGGGACCCAAACCCCACCAGGAACTCACTGACGCCGATGTTGAACGAACGCCGGCCCGAATTGCTGGCGTAGTACACCGCCGTGAGGAAGGCGAAACCCGCATAGATGCCGAGCAGACTGATTCCCACAAACGTTACGGCAAAGGCCGGCCGCAGCCAGATGCCCAGGAATACGGCCACGGCCGCCAGGTTCATGACCATCATCGGGGTCCGGCGGTAGAGAATCCACCGGCATCGCGCCAGACCAAGGCCCACGAATCCCTGAACCCCCATGTGCACAAACAGCGGCAGACCGGTCATGAACGGACTGACGCCCTCCCTGGCGCCCATCGAAGGCACGAAGGTCTGCAGCGGCCTCTGCACGAACACAACGGTCAGGACGGTGAGCCACCCGATCCACACATACCCCGGATTGACCGGCCGGCCGGCCCCCTCTTCCGATGGCTGGCTGGACGCCTCGCGTGCATGGGCCTCCGGCGTCTCCTGATGGCGCTTCACGATCACGAACATGAACGCGGCCGCAAGCAGGCACAGGCCGGCCAGCATGCCGACACCCAGGCGATAGAAAGCGCCTGAAGTCAGGAATCCCATTCCTGCGCCGCTGCTCCACGCCACCGTGTAAAACCCCACCGTGCGCAGGAGACTCCCCACCGGCGCCTGGGTCCGCATGAGGGTCTGAAAGGCATTGAAGAACACCGCCCCCGCCACCCCCATGCCCGCCACGCCCAGGAACATCAGCCAGAATGAAGGAGCCGCCATGGCCAGAATCCCGATCAACGGCATGCAAACGATGCTGGTCAGCACCGCGACCCTGGCCTTGCGTGCCGGCAGGAGAAACCCCACCGTGAGACTGGTGACCATGTAGGTGGCCTGGAGCGCGCCGCCAAGGGCGGCGCACTGGGTCGTGCTGAAGCCGCGCTCACCCGCACCGTAAAGCACGACAAACATCGCCAGGAACAGCAGCCAGTCCATGACCGCCGCACACCACTGAATCGCCATGAGAGTCCTTCCGGGTGGAAAGCGAAGCTGTATAAGCAATCACCCGTCGCAAAGCCATTACCAAATGCAATCCGCCTGAACAACAGACGAATCCGGCGACGAATTCTCTTTTGGAGCCCCGCCGTTGTCTTTACTATGACCCCCATCCAAATCAAGGGGGTACCATGGGCGGTTTCTTCGGCGTAGCTTCAAAGCAGGATTGCGTAACGGACTTGTTTTACGGGACCGATTATCATTCTCATCTCGGAACGCGTCGAGGCGGACTGGCGGTCCGGACCCACAGCGGTTACACCCGCTTCATCCATGACATTTCCAACAGCCAGTTCCGGACCAAGTTCGAAGACGATATTCTGCGCATGCAAGGCCATGTCGGCATTGGCGTGATCAGCGACTACGAGGACCAGCCGCTCCTCATCGGATCTCATCTCGGCACCTATGCGATCGTCACCGTGGGGCTCGTGAACAACATGGACGCACTGGTCCACAAGGCCTTCGGAAAACGGACGATCCACTTCTCTGAAATGAGCGGCAATGAGATCAACCAGACGGAACTCATCGCCACATTGATCAACCAGGAATCGACCTTCGAAGAAGGCATTCAACGGGCGCAGGAGGCCATCGAGGGCTCCTGTTCGCTGCTGCTGCTCACCGAAAGGGGCATCTACGCGGCCCGCGACAAGGTGGGCAAGACACCCATCGTCCTGGGCCAGAAGGACGGCGCCTTCGCCGTCACGATGGAAACCTGCGCCTTCCCGAACCTGGATTATGAGATCACCCGTGACCTCGGCCCCGGCGAAATCGTCCGCATCACGCCGGACGGCGTGGAGCAACTCAAAAAGCCCAACGCCCGGATGAGCATCTGCGCCTTTCTCTGGATCTACTACGGCTATCCCGCCTCCACCTACGAAAACATCAATGTCGAACAGGCGCGATACCGCTGCGGCGCCGCCCTGGCGAAGGCGGACAACGTGAAAGTGGATGCGGTGGCCGGCGTGCCTGATTCCGGGACCGGGCATGCCATCGGCTACGCGAATGCGGCCGGAGTACTGCTGCAGCGACTCTTCGTGAAATACACCCCCACCTGGCCTCGCAGTTTCATGCCGCAGGACCAGAATCAACGCGATCTCGTGGCCCGCATGAAACTCATCCCGATTCGCGAGTTGATCCAGGGAAGGCGGCTGTTGTTCTGCGAGGACTCCATCGTGCGCGGCACACAACTGCGCGACACCATCCGGCGCCTCTATGACTTCGGCGCGAAGGAGGTGCACATGCGGCCCGCCTGCCCGCCGCTTCTGTTCGGCTGCAAATTCCTTAATTTTTCCCGCTCGAAATCCGAGCTGGATCTGGCGGGCCGCAAGGCCGTCAAGGAACTGGAAGGCGACGACAGCAAGGACCTCGCCACGTACGCGTGCGCCGGGAGCGACAAGTATTGCGCCATGGTCGATCGGATCAACAAACGGCTGGGCTTGACCACGTTGCGGTATCAAACGCTGGACGACATGATCAAGGCCATCGGCCTGCCGCCGGATAAGGTCTGCACCTATTGCTGGACCGGCCGCGAATAGCCCATCCATCCCCCGGGAGGGCGCGCCTCTTACGCGCCAAGGAGACTGACATGATCTATCGGGACTATGGTTCAACGGGAATACAGTGCTCGGCCCTCGGATTCGGCGGCATGCGCTTTCCCAAGGAGTTCACGCCTGACGAGTGCGCGGAGTTGGTCAAAGCCGCCTACGATGCCGGCATCACCTACTTCGACACCGCCATCGGCTACGGCCGCTCCGAGGAAGTCATGGGCCTTGCGTTCAAGGAGATGATGAAGACACGCGCCCGGCGCCCGTTCACCGTGGCGACCAAGACCTTCGGCGCCACACCGGACGACATTCGCCGCGACGCCGAGACGTCGCTGAAACGCCTGCAGATCGACGCCATCGACTTCTATCACATGTGGTGCATCCTGAGCCCCGAGGCGTATGACGAGCGCAAGCTGACCGGCGCCCTCGAGGGGTTTGCCAAACTCAAGGAGGAGGGCCTGGTCCGCCACATTGTGGTTTCCTCCCATATGGATGGGACCGGAATCGCCGACATTCTTCGCGACTACCCCTTCGAGGGTGTGCTGCTGGGCTATTCTGCCATGAACTTCGCCTATCGTGAGGCCGCCCTCGAAGCCGCCGCTCAGCAACAACGGGGCGTGGTGGCCATGAATCCTCTGGGGGGCGGAATTATTCCCCAGCACGCCGAACGGTTTGCGTTTGTGAAGAGCCGTCCCGAGGAGACCGTGGTGGAAGGCGCCCTCCGCTTTCTGTTCAACGATCCGCGCATCACGACGACCCTCGTGGGCTTCAGCAGCCGGAAGGAACTCGACGAGGCGTTGCGGGCCGTCAACGGCTTCAAGCCACTCGTGCCGGAAACCGTCCGGCGCATTCGCGAGTCCGTCCGCAGCGCCTTCAACGAACTCTGCACCGGCTGCGCCTACTGCGACGAGTGCCCTCAAGGCATCCCCATTCCCAAACTCATGGACGCCTACAACCAGTTCATGCTCACCGGCGGCAAGAAGGACATCGTCAATCGCCTGGCCTGGCACTGGGGAATCCTGCAGGAGCGCAACTACCTGGACCGCTGCACCGAATGCGGCGCGTGCGAAAAGGCCTGCACCCAGCACCTGCCGATCATCAAGCGCCTCAAGGAGATCCGGGCGGAAGTCGAGCGCCACTTAAGCGAAGAGGCCGCCAAGGCGAAGGCGGCAACCTGATACCGGTCAACGTCCGCCACGTGACCGCTCTGCTTTCATTCTCGGGGTCCTCCGGGTTGCCCTCCCAAAACAAAACAGGGGCGCTCTCATCGGCCTATAATCCGCACTATGTGGATCGACCAGCATGTCCAGGTAGGTCTGTATAGCTAATTGCGAGACATTGCGGCTCACCAAAGGACCCGAGACTCGGTTGCATGATGCTCGCCCACCCGGCTATGACGCCGGTTCAACGCCCTGATTCTGCAGCCATGTGGTCAGGTTCACCGCCTGATTCGCCAGTCCCAGTTTGCGGCGGATGTGCTCGCGATGACGATTGACGGTGGCCGCCGAGATGCCACGCAGACGGGCAATGTCCTTGGTGCGCAGGCCGTTGCGGATCATCGTGCAAATCGACGTCTCCGCAGGGGTCAGCGGCGGAGCCAGACGCGCCAGTCCGCGCGTCAGGGGCGACGTAATGTCGAGCAGACTGCTCCGCAACAACGTCGCATACGCCTTCTTCTGGGGGGAAAGCTCCATCGAGATGGCCTGGATCACGGGCAACAGCACTTTTTCGACATTGGCATCCACGTCCCGGTACAGTTCCTGCCGTTCGTCACCAATCCGTGCCAGAACGGTTTTCAGTGCCGTATTGCTCTCACGCAACGCTTCGCGTTCCACCTGCAGCAAGCGGTTGGCTTCCATCAGTTTCGATTCCGCCTCGATCCTCCGCGTAATCGTCGCCACATACTCAGCCAAGCCATCGATCAAGGCCCGCTCCTCCCGCAGAAACGGCCCTTCAAAACTGTCCGGGCGGAGTTCCACGTAACTCACGCGAATCTCGCCCAGAACTTCATCTGCCACCCGGATCGGGGCTGTCTGAACGGCAAGAGCCGACCCGGTCGCCGCACGCTTCGCAAACCTCCGGCCGCGGTAGGTAATGTCTGCCCCGGTTACCTCCGGGTACTGCCACGCAGGCGGCAATAACTCGACTACCCCTTGCAGAAATCGATCCGGCGAACTCGCGCCCTGCTCCGCCAGGCGCGCAACGCCGTAAAGGCAGGTCAACTCCTTCACCCGTTCGCGGAGGGCGTGCTCAATGCCGGAATCACCTTGTGTGTTCACGATCACCATATTGCATATTTCTGATAGGCATTCAATAGGCATTGTATGTGCATTTACAGCGCAGCGTAATGCACCTATTGTACCCTTCCATGTCTTGCAGGAAGCCCATTCGCGGACTGGTATTCCGGGTGGGTGTATCATCGCTGGTCTTCGTCCCGTCCATCCCCTCCTCTTTGGATTGACCCATGCAAACCATTGGATTCGACAGCGAACGTTACCTTAAGGAGCAGAGCGGCTTCATCGTCGATCGCGCGGGCCAGTCGGGTCGCCGGCTCTACCTGGAATTCGGCGGCAAACTGGTCTTCGACTACCATGCCTCACGAACGCTGCCCGGCTATGACCCGAACGCCAAGATTCAATTGCTGCACCGGCTCCGCGACCAGGCCGAGATCATTCTCTGCATCCACGCCGGCGACATCGAGCGCAAGAAGTTGCGCGCCGATTTCGGCATTACCTACGATGCCGACGCGTTGCGGCTGATCGACGACCTGCGTGACTGGGAACTCGACGTTTCGGCCGTGGTCATCACCCGGTTCAACGACCAGCCCGCGGCGGTGCAGTTCAAGAATCGCCTCGAACGGCGCGGATTGCGAACTTATGTGCATCGCGCCACCCCGGGTTACCCGACCCAGGTCGACCTGATTGTGAGCGACCGCGGGTACGGTTCCAACCCGTACATCGAGACGACCAAACCCATCGTGGTCGTCACGGCTCCCGGCCCCGGCAGCGGCAAGATGGCCACATGCCTCTCGCAGCTCTACCATGAACACAAGCGCGGCATCACCTCGGGCTACGCCAAGTTCGAAACGTTTCCCATCTGGAACCTGCCGCTCAAGCACCCCATTAACGTGGCTTACGAAGCCGCCACGGCCGACCTGGGCGATGTGAACATGATCGATCCCTTCCATCTGGAGGCCCACGGGGAACGGGCCGTGAACTATAACCGCGACATCGAGATCTTCCCCGTCCTCAAACGCATCCTGGAGCGGATCACCGGCCAGGCCTCGCCGTACCAGTCCCCCACCGACATGGGCGTCAACCGCGCCGGGTTCAGCATCACGAACGACGACGTCGTCCGCCATGCCGCCGTCCAGGAGGTCATCCGCCGCACCTTCCGCTACCAATGTGAATACGCCCTCGGCTCGGTCGAACCCGAAACGGTCGAGCGCACCGAACTGCTGCTGCGGGAACTGGGCGCCCAGCCCGAGGATCGGGCCGTGGTACTGCCCGCGCGCCGCGCCGCCGAGCAGGCGCCCGCCCGGGGCAAGGGACACGAGGGCGTCTTCTGCGGCGGGGCCATCGAACTGCCCGATGGCGCCGTCGTCACCGGCTGCAACTCACCGCTCATGCATGCGTCGTCCAGCCTCATTCTGAATGCCATCAAGCGCCTGGCCCAGATCCCCGACGCCCTGCATCTCCTGGCGCCGAATGTGATAGCCTCCATCACCGGCATGAAACGCGGCGTGCTGCAGCGCAAGAACGTCAGCCTGAATCTCGAGGAGACGCTCATTGCCCTGAGCGTCAGCGCCGCGGCCGCACCCGCCGCCCAGATGGCGATGGAACAGCTCGCCCACCTGCGCGGCTGCCAGGTCCATCTCACGCACATCCCCAGCCCCGGCGATGAGGCCGGGCTGCGCCGGCTGGGCCTGAACATCACCAGCGACCCGGCCTTCCCGACGCGCGATCTTTTTTCCGCATAACCCCCAGCAAGGAGTGACACCATGGCAAAGATCAAGGGTATCGACAAAGTCCTGATCATCGGGTCCGGCCCGATCATCATCGGCCAGGCCTGCGAATTCGACTACTCGGGCACCCAGGCCTGTAAAGCCCTGCGGTCCCTGGGCTATAAGATCGTCCTCGTCAATTCCAATCCCGCCACCATCATGACCGACCCCGGCATGGCGGATGTGACCTATATCGAGCCGCTGACCGTCGATGCCGTCACCCGCATCATCGCGCGGGAACGCCCGGATGCCGTTCTGCCGAACCTGGGCGGACAGACCGCGCTGAACCTGACCTCCGAACTCGGCAAACTGGGCATTCTCGAGCAATACGGCGTAAAGGTGATCGGCGTCAAACTCGACGCGATCGAGCGCGGCGAGGATCGCATCGAGTTCAAGAAGACCATGGCGAAGCTGGGCATCGAGTGCCCGAAAAGCGAAGCCGTCTATTCCGTCGAGGATGCAGAGAAGGTCGCCGCGACGCTCGGTTACCCGGTCGTGATCCGGCCCGCCTACACCATGGGCGGCACCGGCGGCGGCCTGGTCTACAATCTTGAAGAACTCCGCACGATCGCCGCGCGCGGTATCGCCGCGAGCCCGGTGCACCAGATCCTCGTCGAGGAATCGGTCCTCGGCTGGGAGGAACTCGAGCTCGAGGTCGTCCGCGATTCCCAGAACAAATTGATCACCGTGTGCTTCATCGAGAACATCGACGCCATGGGCGTTCATACCGGCGACTCGTTCTGCGCCGCGCCCATGCTGACCATCGCACCGGAACTCCAGAAGAAACTCCAGAAGTACTCCTACGATATCGTGGAAGCGATCGAGGTCATCGGCGGCACGAACGTGCAGTTCGCCCACGACCCCAAGACCGGCCGCGTGGTCGTGATCGAAATCAACCCCCGCACCTCACGTTCCTCGGCTCTTGCGTCCAAGGCCACCGGGTTCCCGATCGCCCTCGTCTCGTCCAAACTGGC
>CAZTAJ010000056.1:0-26445 GCA_964611575.1 uncultured Verrucomicrobiota bacterium | reverse complement strand
GCCGTGTCGGAGTCGACGGCCTTCTCGTAGCGCGCCGCGAGCTGGCTGTAGAGGTCGCCGGGATAGCCGCGGTTGGACGGCACCTGCTCCATGGTGATGGCGATTTCCTTCAGGGCGTCGGCGAAGTTGGTCATGTCGGTCAGCAGCACCAGCACGCGCTTGTTGGCGAGCGCGAACTGTTCGGCCACCGCCAGGCAGATATCCGGCACCAGCAGGCATTCGACGACGGGGTCGGACGCGGTATGGACGAACAGCACCGCCCGCCACAACGCGCCGTTTTCCTCGAGCGTGTCGCGGAAGGCCAGGTAGTCGTCGTGCTTGAGCCCCATGCCGCCCAGGATGATGACATCCACCTCGGCCTGCAGGGCGATGCGCGCCAGCAGGGCGTTGTAGGGCTCGCCGGCGCGGGCGAAGATCGGCAGCTTCTGGGATTCGACCAGCGTGTTGAACACGTCGATCATCGGGATGCCGGTCCGGACCATCTTGCGCGGAATGATGCGCTTTGCCGGGTTGACCGACGGGCCGCCGATGTCGATCAGGTTCCCGTGGAGGGCCGGCCCCTTGTCGCGCGGCTGGGCGCTGCCGGTGAAGACGCGGCCCAGCAGGGCGTCCGAGAACGGCACCTGCATGGCATGGCCGAGAAATCTCACGTGGGCGTCGGTCGCAATGCCGCGCGCACCGGCAAACACCTGCAGGGAAACGACCTCCCCTTGCAGACGAATGACCTGCGCCAGCGAGGTTCCGCGCCGGGACGAGATTTCGGCCAGTTCGCGGTACTTGATGCCGCTGGCCTTGACGCTCACCACGTTGCCCGCGATGTTATCGATCCGATGGTACACCTTATGCACGACTCACCTCCGCCAGCATCGCGTCAATCCGCTGCTGCTGCGCCTTGAACTCCGGCGCGTCCATGGCCACCCGGTTCCAGTCCCGCGTGGCCTGCGTCAATCGATGAAAGAACTGGCGCGCCGCATCCTTGCCGTCAAACGTCAGCTTGGTGCGGAGCACGCGCATGATAACGCCAAACACGTACTGCTGACGCTCGCGGTCCGTCGCGCAATCGACGGCGTCGTAGGCATCCTGCTGCAGGTAGACGGCATCCAGGTATTCCGACTTCAGATACATGAGGAAGTCATCCAGCGAGGTGCCCTCCTCGCCGACGACCTTCATCATCTGATTGATGTCGTTGCCCTTCTGGAGCATCGTGCGGGCGGCGGCAATGTCCTCCTCCGCCACCACGCTGGCGTACTTGCTCCAGGATTCCAGCGGATCGATGGCCGGGTAGCGGCGCGCGTCGGACCGGGCGCGCGACAGCCCGTGGAAGGCGCCCACCACCTTGAGGGTGGACTGGGTCACGGGTTCGTCAAAGTTGCCCCCAGCCGGGCTGACCGTGCCGCCGATCGTCACCGAACCGGTGGAACCGTCCCGCAGCGTCACGATGCCGCCCCGCTCATAGAAACTGGCAATGACCGACTCCAGGTAGGCGGGGAACGCCTCCTCGCCCGGAATCTCCTCCAGGCGGCCGGACATTTCGCGCAAGGCCTGCGCCCAGCGCGACGTTGAATCGGCCAGCAGCAGCACCTGCAGGCCCATCTGCCGATAGTACTCGGCCAGCGTCACCGCCGTGTAGACCGACGCCTCGCGCGCGGCAACGGGCATCGAGCTGGTGTTACAGATGATCACCGTGCGCTCCATCAGGCTGCGGCCGGTCCGCGGATCGTTGATCGTCGGGAATTCGCGCAGGGTCTCGACCACCTCGCCGGCGCGCTCGCCGCAGGCGGCCACGATGACGATGTCCACGTCGGCATAGCGGCTGGTGAGTTGCTGCAGCACGGTCTTGCCCGCGCCGAACGGGCCGGGGATGCAGTAGGTGCCGCCACGCGCCACGGGGAAGAACGTGTCGATGATGCGGATCTTCGTCACCAGCGTGTCCTTGGGACGGAGCCGCTCGGCATAGGCCCGGATCGGGATCTTGACCGGCCAGCGCTGCATCAGCGCGACGTCATGCATCGCGCCGGCCTCATCCTTGACGCGCGCCACGACGTGCTCGATCATGTACCGGCCGGCCGGCGCAATCTCGACGACGGTCACCGGCGCGCGGAACCGGAACGGCACCATGATGCGGTGCTTGAAGATCCCCTCCGGCACGGTGCCCAGCGTATCGCCGGCGCTGAGGACATCGCCCACCTTGGCGGCCGGCGTGAAGTCCCACTCCCGGTCGCGCGGCAGCGCCGGCAGGTACGTGCCGCGCTGGAGGAAAAACCCGCATTGCTCGGCCAGTTTCGGCAGGGGATTCTGCAGCCCGTCGAACACCTGGGTCAGCAATCCCGGGCCGAGCTCGACCGTCAACAATTCGCCGGAGAACTCCACGGCACTGCCCACGGCCAGGCCGGTCGTGTCCTCGAACACCTGGAGATCGGCGAAACGCCCGCGGACGCGGACGATTTCCGACATCAACCTCAGTTCGCCGAGGCGGGCATAGCCCACCTCGTTCTGTGCCACCGCGCCCTCGAACTGCACGGTGATCATATTCCCGTTAACGCCGATGATCCTGCCCTGCACTGTACTCATGATTACCCGTCCCCGCTCAAAGCGGCGCCGCCGCCCCCTGACTCGCTACAAATTCATCGACCACCCGCCGCCCCGCGTCCGGCTCCAGCCGGCTCCACCGTTCGGCGATGCGCAGTTTGAGCGCATAGGCCAGCACGGCCTCCACGGAGAACATCGCGCGCCCGGCCAACTCGTCCAGGACCTGCCACCGGAAGCGGTCCAGTTCCAACTCGCGCTCGGCCGGCGAAGGTCGCGCAAACGCCTCCTCCACGGCCTTGAGCGTATAGGTGTCGAACCCGTGTTCGGGCCGCAGGTACGGGGCCGCCTCGCGACCCAGCCGGCTCGCGCGAGCCCGGGCCACGGCGTTACGCAACCGGGTATCACGCTCGCGCCAGGCCGCCGCGAACGGATGCGCGACTCCTGCGCCGCCGGTGGCCAGCAGATCCTCCAGCACGGCCGTGTCGCCTGGCGACAGGTGCTCACGGCACCGTTCGCGGAAGGCGTCGACCGTCAACGGGGGCGTCCGGCCCAGGGCCAGCATCGGGAGGCCGGCAACTAGGTAGTAATAGCTCATGGCCCCCGTCTCAAGCGCCCTTCACGGCACGTTTCATGATCTCCGCCAGGCGCGGCCGCAGCAGCCGGCCCAGGGCGCCGGCGATCTCCTTCTGCGTGAAGTCGTGATGCAGGTGGGCGTTCTCGATGGACACCCGGAACCCCTTGACGACCCCGGCGTCCGCGTGGATTTCCACCCCGCGGTCGATGGCGTCGCGGTACTCTTTCAGGAAATAGTCAACGACGGTCTTCTGGTCGGCCGGGCTGACCAGCAGGTCGATCTGGCTGCAGTCGCCCTGGTGTCCGCAATAGGATTGCACCAGTTTCAGAAGCATCTCCTTCAGGGTGTCGGCGGAAAGCGTTTCGCCCACCCGCGTCGCCACGATCGTCTGCAAGGTCTGGGTAACGGCCTCCTGCACCTGCAGCACCACGTCGCGCGCCGCCTGCTCCAGGGCCTTGTCCGCGCGCTCGCCGAAGGTGCGGGCCTCCTGATCGGCCTGCGTGACAATGGCCTTCGCACGGGCCTCGGCGTCGCGGACAATCGCCGCCGATTGCTCGTTCGCCGCGGCCACAATCCGCTTGGCCTCGGCGTCCGCCTTGGCAACCCCATCCTGCTGAATCCGATCAATGAGACTCTGAAGCTCTTCCGCCATACCTACCCCCTTGCCCACACGGGCGAGTTCCGTAAAAAAGAGAAAAGCACGCTAATGCAACGCCCTATCCAGCACAAGCACTTTCATGCGACTGGACGGGGGTACCCCGCCACTTGAACGCGCCGTGTCAGGATGGCCTTGTGCGGTTGGCCGTCCGATCCCGAATACTGGAAGTCCGAGTAGGCGATCAGGAAGGAATCGTCGTCCAGCGCCAGCAGGCTGGTGTAGCCGCAGGAGTGGCTGTAGATCAGGCGATCTTCATACCGCGGGTCGCCCTCGATCAGGGTGAGGCGTCCGGTCCAGCGCCGTCCCGTGCCTGTGGAGTCGAATGCCAGATGCACCCCGGGGCGCCCGTAACTCAGGACCATCACGCCGTTGCCCAGCAGAAGAACGTTGGGGAAGACCCCGAATTCGAGAAGATCCTGGGGTGGTTCCCAGGTGTGCCCGGCGTCGTCGGACCACGTGATGGCCATGGGCTGATTCGGGGCGCCGCTTTCCTGACGCATCACGCAGACCAGTCCGCCATCGGACGTGGGCGCCAGGTGGGGCTCGTAGAAGTTGCCGCGGTCATTGATGTCCACGGCGACACACGCGCGTCGCTTGAAGGATCGCCCATTATCGGAGGAGGCCATCAGCCAGGCGGCGCCACCGCGCGGGACGATGTTCGTGAAGTTGCGGCGGCGGCGCAGGGTCAGGATGTCGGGGTCATTCGCCACCGTGTACTTGATCCGGTAGTCGGCATAGAGCAATTCGCCCCCGCACTTCACCGGCGCATGTTCCAACGCGGTACGGGGCAGAAGATTGCCGTGCTCGGACCGCCAGACGACCAGTTGGTCGGTGTCATACTCGACTTGGCAGTCCTCCCAGCGTTTCGTCCGCGCCGACCAGCGCCGCCCCTCGACGTGACGAAAATACGCCTGAACCTTGGGCGGACAGTCCGCATAGCGGTGGAAGAAGCACACGCTGCCGTTCATGCCGCTCTTCTCGAACGGCTCCGGCAGGGTAACGCTCTCCTTCGTAATATCGAAGTAACGACAGCCCGGGATGGCCAGGTAATCCCCATCACACAATTCCGCGATGGCGAAATGCGGGGTGACGGGCTTCAGGTCGCCGGTCATCGGCTGCCAGGAACGTCCCTGGTCATGGCTGACCAGCGCCGGGGAGGCACTGCCGTGGGTTGCGTGGCTGTCATCGGCGTTGGCATAACTCAGCGAGATGCCGCCATCCGGCAATCGATTGAGGCTGGGAAACTGGTGAAATCCCCACCGGGTCTCATTCGGCGCGGAACGCGCGGCCAGCACCGGATCACCCAGGCTGACCAGTTTGCACGACTTGCCCGATTCGCATGTCATTGCTTCTCTCCCGTCGACGGGTTCCCGGGACTTCGCACCGGCCAGGCGGACTTCAGGCGATTGTTGATGAACACCTGGCCATTAGCCAGGTTCATATACCACGAATAGGGAGTTTCCCTGCCTTCCCAGTCCCGGAATACTTCTGAAGACCAGACCGGACTGTGGGGCTGGGTCATCACGTTCTTGAAAGGATGGTCCGCCGGCAGGGCCGGAGCGGTCCGCGTCCAGTCAACGAGACTGCGCAGTTCCCTCACGGTCGGCAGACGCCAGTCGTCGTATCCACCCAGGTTCAGTTCCCCACAGTATTTGGCAGCTTCATCCCATTTCTTGTGGTGAACCGGTGCGAGCGCCCACATCAGGCCGGTCAGGTGGTCCGTGACCGTGCCATCGCCATGATCGTCGAAACGGGGTCCTTTCAGCGATGCCGGATCAAGCGATTCTGAAGCGGGCGGCCGCCTGGCCAGCTTTATTCTTGCCAGATAGATGCTGGCCAGATCCTCGCTCCCGCCCGGCACCGTAAGGCCCAGTGTCTTGGCTTTGCCTTTGCCTTCACGCGAATAGTACGTGACCCAGATGAACCCGTCATGCTCGACGATTCCCGGATAACCCGTGTCACCGCCGGACGGAAAGGTCACGAACTCGTTGGCCTGATTCTCAGGCGCGGGCTGGGAGGGATCTATCCAGACAAGCGACGTGCGCTGCGGCCCGACGCCAATCAGCCGTCCTCCCGCAAGAAAACGTCCATCGCTGAGGCGGATGATTTTCGGACCCCCGAATTCCACGCCTCCCTTCCAGCTCCATTCTTTATACGGCGGCTTCGCGATGCCAAGATTCCTCCCAAGCGGCGCTCCGCGCAGCAGGCAGTAGGCGGTGTCGTCGGGGCCGAAGACCAATGAGGCCTCAGTGCCTTTGCCTGAAGGGGAGAAATCGTCCACCAGTGCCACCCATGTTTTTCCATCGCGCGTCTGGTAAAGAGTCCCTCCGTTGTCTTTCTCCCAACAATTATAGCCCACGCTGTAACCGATACCCTTATGCCACATGACGTCAAAGCGCCACCTCCCCAGATCGCCGGAGCTGGCGAAGGGCCCGCTCCAGACCTCGCCGTCGGCTGAGAGCCAGGTCAGGGATTGATGCGTGTTCCCGTCAACCGACCGGGCGAGTCTCGCCCCGCCATTAAGCATGAGCCTGCCATCCGATGTGAGGGAAAGCCTCGGATCACGCACGTCATCGTCCCCGCGATCCAACAGGGCCACGGAAACCCACTTGTCCCCGTCACTGGAACGCAGGATGCGGGCCCTCCCAATTCCCATATGGGAGGTGGATTCACGGAAGGAGATAAACCAGGCCTCTTTGAACCGGATCAGGGAGGTGAAGCAGTTGTAGTAGTGCGAGGCGCCTGACGATGTGTAGTCCCAGATTTTGCGCACATCGCTGAAGTACGCGATCGCCCCGGCGGCGTGGGTAGCGAACGGCTCACTCCGCCACTGGCTGGAATCGAGCTGCTGGGCCGGGTCCGCCTCGCCCGGAAGCGTTCCCATCTTCGCCCTGAGGCCGTGATCGAGGGTGGTGACGCCGGGAAAGCCATGGTCCACGCGGATTTCCATATCGTTGCGTGCCATCGAAGGATCCAGCGCATTCGACGCCTCCTTGCCGGTGTCCGCCAGGGCCTGGGTCAGGAAAAGGCAGAGCGGCAGAATGACGGTGCGGGCCATGCGGTTTGTGCGCAGTCTCTTCATCTGGAATCACCTTCAATCCTTCGGTCATCGTTTCGCTGAAAACGGCTGACCTCATGGCAACCGACCTCACTCCGGACTGATCCGGAGGAGACACGTCCCCTGCTGGAGAGGCTTGCCGGCGGAGATGACCAGACGGTACACCCGGCTTCCCCAAACCGCTGCAAGACGGGGATCATCGATGGGCCGCTCCTCGACTGCCGCCTGGAATCCCGCGCCGACAATCTCAAGGGCGATGCTCTCTCCCTGCGAAACGGGAATCTTCCATGCACCGGACGCATTTTGAATTGGTCGATGAGGCAGCACGAGACTCAAGGATAGCGCGCTCGTCGGGGCCACAAACTCGAATTCGTCCTCGATTTCAACACCGACGTTTGCCCCTCTCAGCAGACGGCAGGTCCGTTTCCAGCGCTTCACGCCGGCCGATTCCGGATACGCCGTGGCGATATCGAGGGAAAACTCGGCCCGTTTGTCATCAGCCCTGCAGCTCACATCGCGCGCGGCATACGTTTTCCCCGCCGCCTGCTGAACGCCGTTGATCGTGGGAAGATTGTGCCACGCCGACTGCATCGTCCAGATGGAGTAACGGTCGAGGCTGAACGTCTTCGCCGTATAGGTCTCGACGCCGACATCGATGACCGCGGGACGCCCGTTCCAATAGACGATGAAATTGCCGACATCGTTGTGGTTATGGCTTTCCGCATTATGCCCGGCCTTGGCCGCGAGGTAGAAGCCGCGGGAACTCCCCGCGGTTTCCCGCGCCGCCATGACCTGGATGTCGGCCAGCCATACATCGCGCACGAACGGAGCCGATGAGCGGTCGCTCTCGAGGGTTGACCCGTTGAAGAGGGACGGGAGCAGCCGGGTGAGGCTTGCGCAGAAACTGAGAGCCAGGGGCGAGCCGAGTTCGTGATGCAACGACGCACCGAGCCCCTGCATGCCCCTGTCCCCTATGCGACCGCCATAGCGATGAATCAGGTCCGGGGTGATGTTGTCGAGTTTCGCCGCGCCATCGCCTATGTTGATGAAATAGGTCCGGTCAATGTGGGCGCGGACAATATATCGGCCAATCTCCTGGATCAGCGATTCCTGGTAAAAGTCCAGTTTCCCCGCGCTGGCCCAGTGCAACTGCTCCAGACAGTCAAACAGGGAGCCGCCCGCCTGTGTCCAGTACAACGGGCCTTCGTCGCACCCACCATCCGGACCATACCCCGCGAGAAACCGGTTGAGGCTTTTCAGGATCTTCGTGACCGCATCGCACCGCTTCCGGCCATCCGTTTCAATGAGCAGGACGGCTGTCAGGCAGTTCGAATTGCACCACGGGTTCCAGTTGTTGACCGACTTGCCATCCTCGAATCCCATCCACCAGAAATCCCGGGTGAGGTAGGGTTCAATTGTCCGCACCCGCACCTCATGCCGGATCCGCTCCGAGATCAAGGGCGTCACGGAATCCAAACACTTCCCCAGAAGATAATGCGTCCATGACAGCAAGGCGGCGGTTTCGGCCGCAAACAGGTCAACGGCAGGGTGCTGGATATCAGGCAAAGGCTCCCGGCCGCGGGGCACCGCGTTATGGGCGGGGAGCACCCAGGAAGACTCCTCGCACAGCGACCAGATGCCATTGATGATGTCATCGAAGAAACGCCCCTGCCCCTCCACGCATTCGGCGGCAACGAGAGCACCGAGCGCGGTTCTCCGCTTGAAATAGACTTCTTCGTAGCGCGCACGGTCGCCTTCCCTGACAAACTCCATGAAACGGGTGGCGGAAAGGACTGGCCACTGCCAGGCCAGATAGGTCTCACCATTGCCGACAAGCTTGGCCTTCAATCCCGGCGGCAAGGCGTCCCAGGAGTCCCGCTCCTCCCATTTCGGAAAGGGGTGATAGCTCTCCTGGGAGATCAGGACGTTGGACAGTGACAAGCGTTCCGTGTCGAATAGGTGATTCTTCGGGTTATTCTTCAAGGATATCCCTTCCATTAGACCGCCGCCGGCGGATACTCGTGGCACAGCCAGTGACGCGGCGGCTCGTCCTCCAACACCTGGGGGAAGCGACAGGCCGGTTGAAGAAACACGTTGTCGTTCCAATCGTCACAGACGCTGGAGACTTCACTGCTCACCGCCAGCCCGGCGCCTTCTTCGCCCCAGAACTGGTGAATCGTCCGCGGTGCGATGCACACACTCATGCCGGGGCGCAGGCGAATGACTTCCCCGGGAACCACGGTCCGTAAATGACCGTCGACCGACACCTGAAGAGGACCACCACTGGGCTGCCCCTGCTCATCGGCGGCTGTCAGCCGGACCAGGATGTTGCCACCGGCACGGCAGCAGATGTCTTCCCTCTTGCTTCGGTGAAAGTGGGCGGGAGCCCGCTGGCCCTCCGGATCGAAGAGCAGTTTCTCGGCGTAGGTCTTGGCGTAACCTGGAAACCGGCTTGTGCCGTTGCGAAGGGTCAAAAGCGTCCGGCCGATCTGCTTCAACTGCCCGCTGCCGAAATCCGTCACGTCCCAGCCGAGCATGCAGTGCCGGATCTCGTCGAATTCATGGCCCTTGTCGCACCAGTCAGCCACCGTCCAGGACGCCCAGGGCGGCAGCGCCATATGGAACCGGGCGAATGCCTCCGCAGCCTGGTCGATCGAGGCATTGATGACAGATCGCTTCAGCGGCGAAATGGAAAGTCCCGGGTCGTTCATGCGAAATCCTCGAACACTCAGTTATCTCGCGGGCGGCGCGGTTCATATTCAGTTCCGGCAACCCGGCGCGGGCCTCACTGAAGGTAGCCCCACTCCACCAACCGGGTGCGGGCGTGTGTCGCGAGATCGCCGCCACCGCCGGCACGCAGGTACTGGGCATAGCTCGTCGCCGCCGCCTCACGCCGGTTCAGGCCTTCCGAACTGTAGCCCTTGTAGAAAACGGTGTTGGGATTGCCGGGCAGCTTCCGTTCATAGGCGTCGAACGCCTGGTAGGCCGCGTCGAACTGCTTGAGCCGCAGCGCCGCCATCCCGTCCACGTGAAAGGCCTGGGCTTCCGCCGGATAGGCCTGCTCCGCCGCCTGGGCGTAACGCTGCGCTTCGGCCGGCCGACCCTGGGCCAGACTGCACTTGGCGGCCAGGAGCAACCCGCAATAGTCGTCGGGCATCTGCTGCAGCGCGGTTTTGAACTGGGACTCCGCCTCATTGGCCTTGCCCGCCGTCAGGGCCGCTTCGCCCTTCTGCAGGGCTTCGATCGCCCCGCGCTTCGCCCGGAGCGCCGCGGTGCGGTCCATGTAGGCGTCGCGATTGAGCGGCAGGCCACGGCTCGCCGCATACTGGCTGTCCACCTGCGCCACGGTCGTCTGGTAGCGTTCGTCGCTCATCGGGTGCGTGGCGAACAGGGTTTCCACCGCGTTCGATCGGCCCCTGGACAAACCCTTCAGCAGATCCATCAGGTCTACCATGCCCTGCGGACTGTACCCGGCCTTGACCAGGTAGCCCAACCCCAGCGCATCGGCTTCGCGTTCGTTGTCGCGGCTGTAACGCGCCAGGAGCAGGCCCGTGCCGAGCCCGCCCAGTCCGGCCGCCAGGGCGCCGTACTCGGCCTTCTTCTGGCCCAGGTAAAGGCTCGCGCCGACCACGGCGGCCTGGGCCACCACGGCCCAGCTCATGGCCTGCCCCGTATGCCTCGCATTGACGTGGCCGACCTCATGCCCCAGCACGGCGGCGAGTTCGGCCTCGTTCTGCATACCGAGCAGCATGCCGCGGGTCACCGCCACACTGCCCCCGGGAAAGGTGTAGGCATTGACATACACCGCGTTCACGCCACGAAATGAGTAGGGCACCTGCGGCCGATGCGAAACGACCGACACGCGGCGCCCCACCCCGGAGATGTAGTCATTGAGCGCCGCGTCCTGCAGCGCCCCATAGTCGGCCGAGAACTGATGCGGCGCGGCCGACCGGTCCTGGTTGATCTCGTCCTGCTCGCTTGACAGCATGAACATGCGGCGTCCGGTCACCGCGTTCGTGGCGCAGCCTGTCAACAGGGCGGCGGACGACAACGACGTCCACTTCACGAAATCGCGCCGGGTAACCGACGGCAACCTTGCATGTGTCATTTTCGTTTCCCTCAGCAGGCCTTTCTTCTAGCATATTCGGGCGTCATGCGCCAGTCCGTCAGTCTACAGCCTATAGCCTACAGTCTCGGCGTCCCAGGGGACGCCACTGAGGGAAAGACCTATGCTCCTGAAATTGATAGCCTGCAACGTGTTCACACGCGAGGCCTGCCTGGCGGTGGCGGAATCGCCCCACGTGATCGACCTGGAGTTCACTGAGCTGGGCGAACATGTTCACAGCGACACGCTGCGGGGGTTGATCCAGGGTCGTATCGATGCGGCGGAGCAGTCCGCCAAGAAGTACGAGGCCATCCTGCTGGGCTTCGGCATCTGCGGTAACGCCACGGTGGGCGTGCAGGCCCGGACGATCCCGCTCGTGCTGCCGCGGGCCCACGACTGCTGCACGGTCCTGCTGGGCTCCCGCCGGACCTTCGAGGAGCATTTCAAGGACCATCCCAGCACGCCATTCAGCTCCGCCGGTTACATCGAACGGGGCCAGTACTACCTGCGCAAGGAAGAGGGCGAAAACAAGGTCTTCTACGGGGATGTCTACAAGGCCTACGTGGACCAGTATGGCGAGGAGAACGCCCGGTTCATCATGGACACCATGCATCCGCAGCAGGAGCACGGCGATGACCGTGTCGTGTTCATCGACATTCCCGAAACGCGCCATCTGGGCTACGAACGGCACTTCCGTGAAAAGGCGGCCGAGGATGGAAAGACGGTGACCACGTTACCCGGCAGCCTGGCGCTCTTGCGCAGACTGATCCGCGGCGAATGGGACCCGGCGGAATTCCTGGTGGTCCAACCGGGCCAGACGATCAAGGGCGTTTATGACTGGAACGAGGTCGTACGCGCGGGAACGGTCCCCTGAGGCGGGCGGCGGCAGGGCGCCTGCTGTCATCAGGCGACGACCACCACATTGAGGCCGCTCTTTTCAGGGGCGCTCGCCTCTATCAAAGCCCGTCCCAGCAGGCCCATCAAGTCCTGCATCGGTTGCTGCTTGGCGGCGGCGCCCTGCAACACGACGCCGCCCACCAGCACGTTCACGGGAATTCCGCTATCCGTCCCGAGCTCGCGTTGCGCCAGCGCCTGGATGTCGCCCAGCCGCGACAGGGCTTCAGCCTCGGTGGCGCCCGACAGGCACACCACCAGCCGGTCGGCGCTGTAGCGCGCCACCAGGTCCGTCTCGCGCGTGTGGCGTCCCACCCGTTTGACGAGGTCCGCCAGCAAACCGTGCGCCCGGTCGATGCCGTGCGTGTCCAGGTAGAAACGAAATGCCGGCACGTGCAGCAACGCCACCGCCACGGGATAGGCATGGGCGACGGCGCGCTTGAGTTCCGTGGCCAGCGCCGGCACAAACGCCGCGTATTTCAGCGCCCCGGTGGCATCGTCCAGTTGCGAAAAGTGGCGGCGTTCCTGCAACAACTCAAACTTGACCATCAGGCTGCCGATGAGGAAACCGATCACCTGCAGATGGAGCTGGTCCGATTCAGTGAAAGCCGGCGGTTCATGGCGGTCGCAAAACACATAGCCGACGCTGCGATGATTCTGGATCACCGGCACCAGGACGGCCGAGGAGAAATCATGTTCGAGCTTGATCTCACGGTAGAGGTCCGACACCGGATCGGCGGCCGTCAGCAGCAGCGGTTCCTCCCGCACCATCAGGTTCTCGATGTGCGGTCCCGGTGCCTTGCGCCTGAACTGCTTCGCAAAGGAGTAGCTGATCTGGCGGGAGATCTTGATGCGGACCTCCTGGGTGTCGTCGTCCACCATGACCACGGCGACACTCTGCGTTGGGAAGAAGACTTTCATGCTGTCGAGAATCACATGCAACGATTCCTCAAATGACAAGGCGCTGTCCGCCTCGCGCAGCACGTGCACCATCCATCCGCCCAAGGTGGGTTCCGCAGGATTCTTCATGACGACGTCCTCCTTCAGGTCAGGAGCTTACCCCGCAACCACCGCAGGGTCAACCGCCCTCCGCACCCGCGCCACATCGCCGCTCCACAGGGCCGTCTCCCCGCCAGTCCCGGCGACCACCAGGCGCCCGAGCGCATCCATGCCCGCATAGCGGCCGGCCACGACCCCGGCGGCAGTGTGCGCCTCGATGTCGTATCCCTCCAGCCAGTCGGCATCGGCCCAGGCCGCGCGGACCGGGGCCAACCCCTCCGCGACCACCCGCTCCAGCCACGGCTGGAGCGAGCCCAACAGCCGCGCGAGCACATCGGCGATCGCAAACGCCCGTCCGGCGGCCGCCTCCATTGATGTTGCCGGCCGGTCCAATGCCGCGGAGCGAAAGAAGGCCGTATCGTCGTTGACGTTCAGCCCGATCCCCAGCACCAAGGCGGACGGCGTCTCCGCCAGTTCGACCAGCAGGCCGGCGATCTTGGCATCATGAACCATGACATCATTAGGCCATTTCAGCAGGGCGCGCAACCCGAACCCCGCCAGGGTTTCCGTCACCGCACAGGCCGCAATCTGGCCGAGATTGGGGCCCAGCGGCGTGAACACCGGGTCTTTCAGGACGCAGGATATCGTCAGCGAACGGCCGGCCGATGCCAGCCACGAGCGGTCCAGCCGTCCGCGCCCGGCCGGCTGGACCTGTGCCCACACGACATCGCCGTGGCGTAAGTCGACGGCATGCTGCAAGGCCCAGGTGTTCGTGGAGGGCAGCGATTCGAATTCAAGCAGCCGCCCGCTCCACAATCCGGCTCCCGTTGGGGTGGCGGCAGGCATAACCGTCCTACCACTTGAAACCGAGCGCATCGACAAACGCCTTGGCCAGGATCATGTGGCCCACCTGGTTGGGATGGATCCGGTCCCAGGACAGCATGGTCGGGTGGCAGGTTTCCAGGGTCTTGTCCAGGGCTGCCTGGGTATCGACCAACACCGCCTTGTGTTGCGCCGCCAGTTTCTTCACCACCGCCCCGTACCGGTCCATGGCGGCGCGCATCGGGTCCTGGCGATTGGGCTCGATGAAATAGGGAGTGACGAGAATCAGGCCCTTGACGCCCGGGAGCGTCGACTCAATGAGGTGGCGGAGGGTGCTTTCATATTCGTCGATCGGCACGTGGCACTCGGTCTGCAAGGGTAGATCGAATTGGCGCCAGACATCATTGATGCCGATCATGACGGACACCCAGTCAGGCTTCAGGTCGAACACATCGGTCTGCCAGCGTGCCTTCAACGACCGCACTGTATCGCCGCTGCAACCCACGTTCACCACGCGCAGCCGATGGTCGGGATAGACAGTGCCCAGCAGCGCGTTTACGAAACAGACATAACCCCGCCCCAGCGGGTCGAACAAGCCCTCAGCCACGGGCCGGTTTCGCCCGCAATCGGTAATCGAATCGCCGATCATTACCAGTTTGGAGCCCTTCTGAAGTCTCACGTCCGATCCTTTCATCTTGGAATTGCCAACGGATGATCATGCCATACCACAAGGCGGCGGGAGAGCCAACTCCGCTGTCTCATCCATGACCCTCGGCCGAGGCGCTTCCAGCAACCCTGCCCTTCCGGCCATTCCCAGACCGCACCGGCGGGCAGGGGCGGATGTTCCGCCTGTGTGCGGCCGGGCCGGCTTACTGGAGTCCCGCCGCCAGGCCCAGCAAGGCCTCGACCAGTTCGTCGTGAATCCGGGCGTAAGGCAGGGTCCCGATGATCATCGGAACCCGGTCGACGGCGTAGCCGCCCACGGCCGCCGTGGCTCGATCAGGGGCATACCCCACCGCGTCGTTGGTCACGCCAAGGACGAGCGTCAGGGGAACGCCCGTCCCGGCCCGCACATCGTTCTTGATGGCCTGGTACGTCTCGAACGGGCTGGCCAGCAGGAGCAGCGGGCCGATGCGGAACCCCTGCACCTCCGTCGGCGGCGCCACATCGCCGCCCGCTTCCAGGGTCGCCACAATCTTCCGCAACGCGAACGCATAGACCGTCGCCATGCGCAAGTCGTGGTCCCGATCCGTCCGGTCCGGCTGGTCGATGATGGCCTGCTGTTCGGCCAGGATGGCTTTGACGTCCGCCACGCCCAGGGGACGGCGCGAAAAGCGGGTTCGCCGGCTGAGCACGGCCAGCGTATCCACGGGCAGCGGCTGAGCGTCCCGCAAGCCCCGCCGGACCGCGCGCGCATAGCGCCCGGCGATGACGTCCAGGGCCAGCAATGACTCGGGCTCCGGTTTGTGCACGACACACGAGTTAACGTCGCCTTGCGCCCCTTGCAGAAAGAGGCCGACCGAGCCGGGGGATTCGCGTTCGAGCAGGTTCGTGGCCACACCGCAGTAATCGCCGTGGATGTAGCGGGTCTCCTGGCAGCACACCACGGGGTGGCAGCCGAAATAGCTGACAAACCCGATCATCCGGCCGCCGGCCTCCGCGCGCAGCACGTGACAGGTGGTGTCGGTGAGTTCGGGTTTGGCGGGGCGCCAATCGTCGCGCAACACGTCGTCCAGCGGCGGCGCGTCGCGGTCGTACTGGCGGTTCAGGCCGATGCCTTCGCATGGCGTCTCGGCATGGGATAGCTCCGCCGGCTCCAGGTTGCCCAGGGCCGCCAGGGCGGCGTCCGCGATGCGCCGCGGCAGCGTCTCCAGATAGGGTTCATCCGGCGCGCCCCAGCCGATGTACCCCCCCGCATTGGGGCCGCTGTGCGTATGGGTGCAATGCACCATCACCGCATCGGCGGGCAGTCCCGCCCGGGCGGCCAGGATGGCACGCACGCGTTCGGTCGTCGCCGCCTGCACGCCGATCAGGTCGCAACTGATCACGACCAGCGTGCGGCCGCCCTGCTCCACCGCCATGGCCCGCGCCCACAGCCGGTCGCGGATGCCGATCGAACGCCGCAACATAAACGGGCCGAACCCGCAGAGCTCGACCCCCACGCGCGGGGTGATATCGACCTTCGCAAATCCTATTTTCATTTCGCTTTCTTCGCTTCCTGTTTGCGCCACCACGTTTTGATCCTCTTCAGGTTTCCGTTGATCTTGTCAACCGCCGCCAGCAATTCGGCGGTGTAGGCCCGGCTTCCCAGCAGGCGCGTGTGCGGCAGCACCAGCGCGGTGTCGTTGACGGCCTTTTCCGTGTTGGGCAGTTTCAGGCGCCGGTAATTCTGCATCCGGGCGGCGTCACGATACGGCACCGGGCTCGTCCGGTCATACAGATTCAGGAGCGGGGCCCGGTACACCGGCCAATACGTGCCGCCCAGCCCGAACCCTTCCGCCGCCAGGGCGGCCTGGTAGCCAGCCTTGGGCAACCCGTCCGCCTGCCGCGCATCATAGCAGAAGGTCATGGCATAATACGCCTGGCGCGTCACCCGCGGGTCGCGCCGGGCGGCCCGCAGCGGTCCGCCCCGTTTCTCCAGTCCCGCCCGCAGCACCGCCGCATTCGCCTCCCTCAGCAGGGTCTGTTCGGTCAGGCGGGTCAGTCCGCCGCGCAACAGCACGGCCTGCATCTCCGTGATCCGGTAGTTGTGGCCGTACCGGTTGGCCGGCTTGCCGTCGGGCCCCCAGCCCACCTGCTTGAGGGCATAGACAGTCTTGTAGACGTCTTCGTCATTGGTGGTCACCGCGCCGCCTTCGCCGCAGGTCAGGACTTTGCTCTGCTGGAACGAGAAACTGCCGGCGTCGCCGATGGCCCCCGCCCCCTGCCCGCGCCATTGACTGCCATGCTGGTGGGCGACATCTTCCACGACCTTCACCTTATGCTTGCGGGCGATGGACATGATCGCATCCATGTCGCACATGCACCCGTACAAATGCACCGGCATCACCGCCTTCGTGCGGCGTGTGATCGCCCGCTCGAACGCCTGCGGGTCGAGACACAGAGTCTCGGGATCGATATCCGCAAACACCACGTTGGCGCCGATGTCCAGCGCCGCCTGGGCGGTCGCGCACCAGGTCAGCCCCGGCACCACCACCTCATCACCCGGCTCGACGCCCACCGCCTGGAGGGCGCATTGCAGCGTCACCGTCCCGTTGGCCAGGGCCAGACAATACTTGCTGCCGATGAACGCCGCATACTCCGAGCAGAAGGCCTTCTCGTGGGGCCCCAGCCAGCTCCAGTTGCCGCTGCGCACCACGGCCTCCATCCAGGTGGCTTCCAGCTCGCCCGTCACCGGCCAGGCCGGCGCCGGCCCGACTACCGCGGGACGTCCGCCCATCACCGCGAGTGTCGTCGTCTTGATCTTGCCCTTCTTTGCTTTCATCGTCGTGCTCCTTTGATGCGTGTACCGGCGTTGTAGCATAAGGGCAGCCCGGTGACGATAGGCCGGCCTTGCGGTGACTTACCTTTTCTTGCTATCATCCGGGCCATGCGCAATCGCTTCTTCCCGGCGGAAACGATCCCGCGGCTGTTGACGCCGCAAGGCTGGACCGTGATCAGTTCGGCGTTCCCTCCCGCCCTGCGGCCGGTGCGCAACGAGCGCTACCGCCGCTGGGCCGCGAGTCACCCGCATTGTCATTCCCATCGGGAGATCCTGTTCATCCTGGAAGGCGGCGGGCTTCAGGGTTTCGGCGGCCGCTTCTATCCGGCCCGTGCCGGCACGGCGTTCATGTTCGATGCGATGGAGCCGCACGAACTGGGGTATCCCCGGGGGCATCCCCGGGCGAAACACCTGTGGCTGGTCTTCGTCCAGGACCGGTGCGTGGCAACCCTGTACCAGGTGGGCGGCAGCCGGACGCGATACACGGAGCAAGGCCGGCGGCTGTTCAGCCTGCAGGAACTCGGCCTGGCCTCAACCGACCCCCTGTTCCCGAGGCCGGCCGATCCCGCCCTGCCGCCCGAGGTCCGCCGGATGCAGGTCACCGCCGGGCTGGCCCTGCTGGTCGCGCGGCTTCTGGCCGACGGGTATGCCGCACCCCCGTCCGGCCAGGCGCGCGACTTCCGCGGCGACGTCATCGCCGCCATCCAGCGGCATATCCGGGAGGCCAACGGACGGAATTGCCGGGTCGCGAGCCTCGCCCGGATCGCCGGGTACAGCCCGTACCATTTCCACCGCATTTTCCGGGCTCAGACCGGCCTGACCCTCGGGCACTACGTGGACCGCTGTCGCCGGGAGGCGTTCGCCCGGCTGGCCGCGGCCGGATTGCAGCAAAAGGCCATCGCCGAGGCGCTCGGCTTCGCGCATCCCTCCGCACTGACCCGCTGGCGCAAGCGCCAGAGGGAATGACCCGGCGGGCCCCCGCGCCGGCGATGCCCTGGATCACACCGTTTCGACCACGACCAGTTTTCCGGCGGACTGGAGCCCGGCCACAATGAGCGGGATGACCACCGACCGGGACAGGATGCCCTGCTGCTTGAAACTGATGTGGGCGCTGGCCGGATTGGCGGAGGTGCCCACGAAGAGGTTGACGCGATCCGCCGCTCTGATCAGGTTGAGCAGTTCGCTGACCGCGCTTTCCTCCTCAATCTGTGCGAGGTCCGCGTCGAGCAGGTTGTACACCTGGTTCAGCGTGACCGCGCCTTCCGTCACCAGGTCGAGGCCCTCGATGTATTGACGCGGCGGGGCCAGCAGGTCCCCGACCTCCTGTTCAACCCGGATGGGCTGCCCCAACCGGTCCGCCACGATCGTCGCGGTTGTTCCGCCGCAGACAACCTTCCAGCCCTGCTCCTCAAGGAAACGATCCACCACCTCGCCGTCATGCGCCGAGCGGGCCGGCGGCCCCGTGAGGATGTTGAGCGTGCGCCCCAGCCGGCACGCGGCGACGACGGCCGTGATATCGTCACCCGCCTCGCCGCGGCAATACTGGTCGGCCTGTTCCAGCAGCAGGTCGGGCAGCGCCGCCGCCTCGCCGCCCGACGCCAGGACGTGATCCGCCGCCCTGGCCACGCCTTCCACCGTCCATCCCAGTTTGAGCCCGCGCCCGATGCCGGCCTGCGTAACCCCGTCGCTGACCAGCAGAATCCCCTCCCCCGCGACAAGGTGGCAGTTACTTTCCGTCACCGTGGCGCGCCCGCACACCAGCGTCCTGCCCGGCAGCACCGCGGCGTGCCTCGCGCTCAGCAGCACGGCGCCCGGCATATCGAACGACAGCACCGTGGCGTCGCCGTCGTTGAGGATGCGAAGCGCGCAGAAGGCCGTGTAGGACGGATCCCGCCCGCGGGCCGCCTCCATCGAGTCCGCCACGCTGGTCACCGCCCGCCGCAGCGAATAGCCGGCCTTGAGCAAACCCGCCAGGCGTGACTGGCACAGGGTCGCCGCCACATGGGCGCGAATCCCATGCCCGAGCCCGTCGCATAGAATTACGGTGGTGCCCGCCGCCTCACGGAAACAGGTCCACGTGTCGCCCGAGACGCTGCCGGCGTGCTTGGGACGGGCGGCCGTCAGTGTTTCGACGTGTAGATATCGCGCAGCCACGTCCTGCCCTCCGTCACGCGCTCCTCGGTGTTTCCCTCGCTGGCCAGTTCGCGCAGATGCTCAACCAGCACCTCCCCCTGGGCCGCGCTTTCCCCGAGGAACTCCGTGATCTTCCGGGCCATGTCGACCTGGTGTTCCAGCAACTGGCGGGCCTGCACGACAGTGCGCGCCCGCAGATCGGTGAGTTTCTCCTGGCTGGCGCGACTGTGCGAGATGTTGACGAAAATGCCCACGTACTGCTTCTCGTCGCGCAACGCGTAGACGATCTGGTGGCAGACGAGGTTGTATTTCTCATGCCGCACGACGGTCTCGACCATATCCGTTTCCCCGGCGGCCAGTTGCTCGAACACGTGCGGGTCCATCAGGTGGGAGATGCGCTTGCCGCAGACCGCCTCCGAGCACATGAAGTACCGGCGGAAGGCCGGGTTCATGCTGATGATCGTGAGCCGCTCGTCAAGGATCACGATGCCGTTCGGGCTGGTCTCCAGGATACGGTCCGTGCGCTGCTCCGCCCGCCGTCGCATGAAGGGCAGGCACATCTCCGTCTCGGCCATGCCGCGCAACACCGCCACCGCCTTGTCCCGGCAGGACGCATAGCCGCAGGCGCTGCAGTTGAGCTGGTCCTCGGGGCGGCCCTTGCCGGTGCGCTCCAGTTCCCTCAGGATGTCGGCTTCGGCCGGCGTCGCCCCGCGGTCCGCCCCGGCCGCGAACTGCGCCGTCAGTTGCTCCGCCGCCCCGTCGGTCCCCGGCGTTTCCGGCAGCGACCGGGCGTAGTCCAGCATCGCCTCACGCCGGTGGAAGAGATTATCCTCGCCCGGCATGGCGGGCCCGTTGATGCAGCCCTGGCGGCAGAACAGCGGTTCCAGCACCACGGTTTCGCCGGCCTCGATGCCGTCCAGCGCCTCACGGACCTCCTCGAAGCCGCTGACCGTGAGGGTGCGCGGCGCCAGCACGTCCGTGTCCAGCGACGCGGTGCGCAGGCTGCCGCCGACCAGCGGAAACAGGCGGGCGGCCCCGGCCGGTGTTTCGTCAAAGCCGCTCTCCTCGCAGGCGCCCAGGTCGATGCCGGCCCGGCTCAGCCACTCCTTCAACTCGACGAAGGTCAGCACCACATCCACCCACTCGCGCACCCCCGGCCGCTCGGCTTCCATCTTCTTCGCCACGCACGGGCCCACGAAGACCACGCGCGCCCCGGGACCCAGCCGGGCCTTGAGATGACGGGCGTGGGCCGCCATCGGCGACGCCACCGGCACCAGCGCGCCGATCAACCCGGGCCGGTATCCCTCGATGTACCGCACAACCGCCAGGCACGCGCTCACCACATGCGCCTGCCCCGGCCGGGCCCCGGCATAGTCCGCCGTGGCACGCGCCACCGGATAGGCCCCCACCGCCGTTTCGGCCACGAACCCGAACCCCAGACGGCGCAGGGCCGAGGGCAGCCGCCGCCGCTCCCAGTCGCCGAATAACGCCGCAAACGACGGCGCCACGCTGATCGCCGCCACCCCGGCTTCCGCCACCAGCGCCATGGCGCGGTCCATGTCCTGCCGGAAGGACTTCGCGCCCTGCGGGCATTCCCGGATGCACGTGCCGCACGCCAGGCACGACTCGGCGACCTCGAACGCCTGTCCCTCCCGCATCCGGATCGCCTTCACGGGGCAGACGCGGACACAGCGATAGCAGTCCCGGCAGCGGGCCTTGTTCGTGTAGACAATCGACGCGGGAAGGGAGGCGTTCATGCCGGCTGCCTTTCCTCCGCCAGGGCCGACTCGATCGCCCCGCGCGCCTTCTCGTAGGTGCATTTCTCGAACACCTCGTCCCCCACCCTCACCGTCGGGCCGCGGTTGCAGGCCTCGAAACAGAAGGTGGCCTGCAGGTCCACGCGATCCTCGAGCCCGCGCGCCTGCAGGTCGCGCATCAGCGCCTGCAGGATCGCCTGCGAGCCGCGGACGAAGCAACTGGTGCCGACGCACACCCGCACCGGCAGGCGTCCCTCACCCTCCCCCGTCAGGGCCACGCCGTCACCCTCGGTGCGACGCCGGCTCCGATAGTGCGTGTGCAGCAGCGCGTGCGCCGCGGGACTGTTCGGCTCGCCCAGCGTCTCGGCATAGCAGCGCGACACCATGGGGTTCTCCTGCGCCTTGTGCAATTGCAGTTCCTTGTCGGCCGTGTACAGGCCCCGGCTGCGTTCGCGGCGCGTGTTGAGATCGCGCGTCACCGGCTGGCCCGCGCCGCCCACGCACCCGCCGGGGCACGCCATGACCTCGACGAAGTCGCAGGTGTACTCGCCTTTCCGAATGCGGTCGGCCAGTTCGCGGGCCGCCCGCAGGCCGCTCACGATGGCCAGCTTGAGTGTCACGCCGCCCGCCGTGAAGCGGGCCTCGCGCAGACGGTCGTCGCCCCGCACCTCGTGGTAGTCGACTGAGTCCGACTTGAGTCCCGTGAGCACCTCCGCGGCATAGCGCAGCACCGCCTCGCTCACGCCCCCGGAGTTGCCGAAGATCAGTCCCGCCCCGGTCTTGAACCCGAGCGGCATGTCCAGCGACTCGGGCTCGAGCCGGTCGAACCTCAGTCCCGACTCCTCGATCATGCGGGCCAGTTCCTGCGTGGTCAGCACAAAGTCCACATCCGGCTGGCCGTCCCTGGCGAACTCCGGACGGCGCGCCTCGAACTTCTTGGCCGTGCAGGGCATGATCGACACCATCACCAGGTTCCGGCGCTCGATGCCGAGCGAGGCGGGCAACGTCTCCTTCGCCAGCGACCCCAGCATCTGCTGCGGCGAACGGCAGGTCGAGAGATTGGGCAGCAGGCTCGGATAATACTGCTCTGCGAACTTGACCCAGCCGGGACAGCAGGAGGTGAACTGGGGCAGCCGTTCGCCGGACGTGCGCCGCTTGAGAAATTCGCTCGCCTCCTCGATCACCGTGAGGTCCGCGGCAAAGGCCGTGTCGTAGACCTTCTTGAAGCCCATGGCGCGCAGCGCGGCAACCATCTGGCCCGTGCTCAGGGCCCCGACCGGCAGCCCGAAGCTCTCGCCCAGCGCGACGCGGACCGCCGGGGCAATCTGCGCCACGACCGTCAGGGCCGGGTTGTCCAGCGCCTTCCAGACCTCCTCCAGCTCCGATTTGGGCATCAGCGCACCGGTCGGGCAGACGCTGGCGCATTGGCCGCAGTTGACGCATTCAACCTGGCCCAGGTCCTTGCCGAAGGCCGGCTCGACGGCCGACCGGCAGCCGCGGTGTGCGAAGTCGATCGCCCCGATGCCCTGGACCTCCGAGCACATGCGAACGCAGTCCCCGCACAGTACGCACTTGTTCGGGTCGCGCACGAGGGAGGGCGACGACCGATCCACCGGCGCCGCACGCTGCGTCGGCTTGAAGCGCACTTTCTCGACGCCCAGCCGGCGCGCGAGGCTCTGCAACTGGCATGACGCGCTCTTGCCGCAGGTGGCGCAGTGCGCATTGTGGTTGGCCAGCAGCAGTTCCACGCAGATCCGGCGGATCTCCCGGATCTCCTCCGTCACCGTCCGCACCTGCATCCCGTTCTCCGGCAGCGTGGAACAGGCCGGCTGAATGCCGCGGCCCTCCACCTGCACCAGGCACAGCCGGCAGGCGCCGTAGATGCTCAGGTCGGAGTGATAGCAGAAGGTCGGCAGGTCGATGTTCGCCTTGCGGATCACCTCCAGAAGATTGCGTTCGCCGTTGACCGGGATGGCCCGGCCGTCAATGGTCACCGTCTTCTCGCTCATGATGTCACACCCCCGTAATCGCGTTGAACTTGCAGGCCGTCACGCAGGCCCCGCACTTGATGCACAGATCCGCATTAATGGCGTGCGCCTGGCGTTTCTCGCCCGTGATGGCGTTGACCGGGCATTTCTTCACGCACGCCGTACAGCCCTTGCACCGCGCCGCGTCGATCTCCGGCCGCAGCAGCGCCTTGCAGCGTCCCGCGGGACAGCGTTTCTGGTGCACATGCGCCTCGTACTCGTGCCGGAAGTAGCGCAGGGTTGAGAGCACCGGGCTGGGCGCCGTCTTGCCCAGGCCGCAAAGGGACCCCTTCTGCACCGCGCCCGCGAGTTTCTCCAGCAGCTCCAGGGTGCCGCCGTCCGCGCGGCCCTCGATGATGTCGTCGAGCAGCGCGAGCATCTGGCGCGTGCCTTCGCGGCACAGGACGCATTTGCCGCAGGATTCGTTCTGCGTGAACTGCATGAAGAAGCGGGCGATGCCCACCATGCAGGTGCGGCGGTTCATCGCCACCAGCCCGCCGGAACCGACCATGGCGCCGACGGACTTGAGCGAATCGAAATCCAGCGGCAGGTCCAGGTGCTCCGCCGTCAGGCAGCCGCCGGAGGGGCCCCCGATCTGCACCGCCTTGAACCCGTCGCCCTGCAGGCGCCCCGCGTCATCCGTCACGCCACCGCCGATGTTGAAGATGATCTCCCGCAACGTGGTGCCGAACGGCACCTCGATGAGCCCGGTATTGGCCACGTGGCCGGTCAGGGCGAAGGTCTTCGTGCCCGGCGAGCCCTGGGTGCCCACGCTCCGGAACTCGCGAGCGCCCATGGCCAGCACCAGCGGCACCGTGGCGAGCGTCTCCACGTTGTTGATGCATGTCGGCTTGCCCCACAACCCGCTCTGGGCGGGAAACGGCGGCTTGGGTGACGGCATGCCGCGGCGGCCCTCGATCGAGGCAATGAGGGCGGTTTCCTCGCCGCAGACAAACGCGCCGGCGCCTTCCATCACATGCAGGGTGAACGCCTCGCCGCTGCCGAAAACATCCCGGCCCAGCACCCCGGCGTCCTGCACCGCCTCCACCGCGCGGCGGATCCGCTTGACCGCCAGCGGGTACTCGGCCCGCACGTAGATGTAGCCTTCATCCGCGCCGATGGCGCGCGCGGCGATCATCATGCCTTCCAGCACGCTGTGGGGGTTGCCCTCCATGACACTGCGGTCCATGAAGGCGCCCGGGTCACCCTCGTCCCCGTTGCAGATCACGTACTTCTTCGGCCCCGGCTGCGCCAGCGTCAGTTCCCATTTCCGCCCGGTCGGGAACCCGCCCCCGCCGCGCCCGCGCAGACCGGAGAATGACAACTCCTCGCACACGGCTTTGGGCGTCATCTCCCGGTAGGCGCGTTCGGCCATCGCGTAGCCGCCTCCGGCGACGTACTCGCGGATATCCTCGGGGTCGATCACCCCGCAGTCCTTCAGCGTCAGGCGCTTCTGGCGCACGTAGAAGGGCATATCCGCCGGCCCCCGGCAGGTTTTGCGGGTCTGGGGGTCGACGTAGAGCAGCCGTTCAACGACCCCGCCGGCGGCCAACGTGGTCTGCACGATCTCCGCCACGTCGGCAACCTTCACCCGTGTGTAGAGGAGGTTCTCGGGCAGGATGGTGACCAGCGGCCCCATCTGGCAGAACCCCTGGCAGCCGCTCTGCGAAAGGTGGATGGGGTGCTCCTTGCCGGCCAGGGCCTCCTCGCGCAATTCGGTGGTCACCGGCAATCCGGCGGACTCAATCTGGCGCACGAACTCATCCTGCACCTTCACGGCGCCATTGGCGATGCAGCCGGTGCCGCCGCAGATGACCACCCGGCGGGGGGCCTTCGCTTTCGCGGCCCGATACCCGGCCGCCATGGTTTCCAGATTCACGGGTCGGTTGCTCACGTTCCCTGCTCCTTCCTGATAATCTCTTCCACCAGTTCCACGGCCCGTTCAGGGGTCACCTGGCCGTGGACCTCATCGTCCAGAACCATCACCGGGGCCAGCCCGCAGGCGCCGAGGCAGGACACCACCTCGATGGTGAACAGCATGTCGGACGAGGTGTTCCGCGTATCGGTCAGGCCGAGCCGTTTCTGCACGGCCCTCAAGAGGGGTTCGGACTGCTTCACATGGCAGGCCGTGCCGTCGCACACCCGGATGACGTGCTTGCCCTTGGGTTGCAGCGTGAAATGCGCATAGAACGTGGCCACGCCGTAGACGCGGGCCGGCGGCAGGTTGAGCGCCGTGGCCACGAACGTCATGACCTCCGCGGGCAGGTAGCGGTACTCCTCCTGGACCTCCTGCAGAATCGGGATCAGGCGGGCGGCCTTTCGCTCGTGCTTGTCGAGAATGCTGCACACGCGTTCAAAGGGGCGGGGTTCGAGATGGCTCATGTCAGACAACCTCCCTGGGCCTGGGTTTGGCGGATTCCGATTCACGGCGGCGGGCGATGCGGCTGGACAGCACGGCCAGGCTCGATGCCAGCGAGACGTTTTCCACGATCACCTCGTCCGCGACATCCAGCGTCACGGGGGCGAAATTCCAGATCGCGCGAATGCCACCGGCCCCCATGAGATTGGCCACGGTCTGGGCCACTTCCGCCGGGGTGGTGATGATGCCGACCGCCACATGCATGCGGCGGGCCAGGTTGGTGAGTTTATCGAGCGGCAGCACGTCCCGGCCGTTGATGCGGGTGCCGATTTTGGCGGGATCGATATCGAAAGCCGCCACGATGTTCAGTCCGTAACGATTGAACCGCGTATAGCCGACCAAGGCTGCGCCCAGGTTCCCCGCGCCCACCAGGAACGCATCCGTCAGGCGGTCCCACCCGAGAAAGGACTCGATCGACTCGATCAGTCGTCGGACGGGGTAGCCCACCTTGGGCTTGCCCACCAGCCCGGTGGTTTCAATATCCTTGCGCACCTGCGTGGGGTCGAGCTGCAGATGCTCGGCGATCCGCGTGCAGGACACATAATCGCGACCCGTCCCCTCAATCTGTTTGAGGTAGTGATAGTACCCGGCCAGACGCCTCAGCGTGGGAACCGACGCCACCTTGGTCAATGTTTCCGTCATTCGCTCCTCCTGTTGTTATATAGAGAATCGTTTCTCGATATATCCGCATTCAAAAGGACAGCCATAAGCTGCCCTTACATGAATACGTCTGATATGCAACAAATTAACCAAACGCGTTATGTCCGGTCAATTCTAGTTCATACTTTTTTTACTGTTATGTTATTGACGGATTAACGAAATGAGCCTGAACCGTTATGGCACAAGGGTGTGAGCAGCCTTCGAGGGGGCGTATGTCGGTGCCAGAGATTCTGACAGGGGGGCCAGTGACGCGGGAGGTGTTGTCACAGTCGGATACCGCCACACCACATGCTTCACAGATCCTGCGAAAGTGATAGCCGCAGATAACG
>CAZTAJ010000055.1:0-26460 GCA_964611575.1 uncultured Verrucomicrobiota bacterium | reverse complement strand
GCCCGTCTCGAAGAGCTGCTTGCGGTGCAGGTAGTAGACATCCTGGTCCTCTTTGGCGATGAAGTGGGAGATCGGCTGCTTGACCAGCGCACCGCGGGCCGTGCCCAGCAGGTTGGCGGCCGTCAGGTTGGCCTCCAGGATCAGCCCCTTCTCGGACAGGGTGCAGTAGCCCACCGGGGCCAGGTCGTAGAGGTCGAAATAGCGCGCCCGTCCGGCTTCAATTTCCGCCTGGGCTCTGCGCAGTTCTTCGTTTCGCATCTCCAGTTCGATCTGGTGGACCTGCAGCTCGTGGAGCATTTGTGCCGCTTCTTCCGTCGACTGCTGACCTCCGACTTCCGACTTCGCTGGCGCGGCGAAGCCTCTCGGCGAAGCCGGCTGACCGCTCTGCTTTTCGCGCAGCCGTTCTTCGGCGAGGCGGCGCAGTTCGCCGGGATTGCGCGGTGTGTGGTTTTTCATTTGTTCTCCCCCGGGGACGGTTTATCGGACGTGTCGGACAGGTCTGACGTGTCCGGCTATCCCGGGTGCCCTTGCACTCGGGATAGCCGGAACAGCCCCAGAAGGGTTGCCCCGTATCCACAACATTTGACAATATCTCTCACTTGCCACCCCATAGCATACTCCATGCTCTGACGATTCGGCGTTCGGCTCCGCACTCGCATGGCGCTTCTCTTAACGGCCGGCGTCAGGATGCCGAGCTTGCGAGGCTATCCTGGGCGCCGTTGTTGTGGCCTCAAATAGCAGCGCCCCATCTCTCGCTATTTGTGTCAACCGTTGGCTTGCGCAGCATGCTTGGAAATGGCGTCTACCATTTCCGCCCAAACCCCTTTTGGCATGTCATGCCCCATCCCATTGATGACAACCAACCTTGCTCCCGGGACTACCCTAGCCGTATCGCGTCCTCCTTCGACCGGTATAAGAGGGTCATCTGCCCCATGAATTACAAGTGTTGGAACCCTGATGGATGAAAGCTGCGGGCTTCGATCGCCATTGGCAAGAATGGCCATGTTTTGACGTGCCATTCCCTGCGGGTAGCAAGAGCGATCATAACTCTTCTCCAGGAACGTTCGAGCTCGTCCCTCCTCAAACGGGAATCCGGGACTCCAGATCGCCCGCCAGACATTCATGTTGTGTTCAATATAGGCTCCGCGTTCCTCTGGGGGAGGCGCGAGAACAGCAGCAAGTGCATCCGGTTTCCCCTGCGGAATACCAGGATTTCCGGTGGTGGACATTATTGACGTGAGACTCAGGACCTGTTTGGCATGTCGATAGGCTATGACCTGGGCGATCATGCCGCCCATTGAGGCGCCGCAAACATGCGCCTTCGCAATGCCCAACGCATGAAGCAAACCAACAGCGTCATCTGCCATATCGTCGAGAGAATACGCTGATTCCACAGGCCTGCCTGCCATCAGGGCTTTGATTGCAGCCGGAAAGTCAGGAATCCCGGCTTCTCCAAACTTCGTTGAGAGACCTGAGTCCCGGTTATCGAACCGAATCACAAAGAAACCCTTACTCGCCAATGACTCACAGAACTCGACCGCCCAAAACAGAAGCTGGGCGCCATTGCCCGCAACTAACAATAGGGCTGGAGCTGCACGATCACCAATAGTATCATAGGAAATCTGGATTCTATTGGCTGTCAGACTGGGCAATGCTTTCCCCTTTCCCCATCAATATCATGAATGTCCATACTTGGCTTGACCCACAACGTTCCAGGAACAGGCTGCGCGTTAGCGACGTACAGTTCCGCCGGTTGTTGGGGTGCAATCCTTCCGATTCCTCTTCAATCGGCCGATGATCAGGAACGCAGCGCCTGCGCAGACGGTCAGCACCAGCAACATGATGCTGAGCATTACTGTGCTGTTCCACGGGGCCGGAGGCGGTTCTTCTCCCGGGCCATATAGACGAGCGGATGCCGGCATAGCCGGCAGCGTAACCCACATTGCTCCCGTGATAGGCATGATGTTCTTCAATTCAGTCCGCATGACCTCAACGTTCCATCGGTAACGCGTTACATTTCCTAGCGAATGAATTTAGTGTGGCCGGGAGCCTGCGTCAACCGCGTTTTCGGACACGAGCCCGTTAAGGGCGCAAGGCAGCTCCGTGGGGGTTGGAGATAGGGACCGGTGTCACGCGACTGAGCGCGTTTACCTTGCCGACGAGCCTCCCGATGAACCGTGCTGGGGTCCAAGTCGAGCCCCGTCAGCCGACGCAGATCCTCGCTGTGCTGGCCGGTGGGTCCGCGCAGAGCATTCAGCGCGCACATCTCTTGGACCCGGGGCGACCCCGTGGCGCGGGGATGCAGTCCCAAGGCAACATCCGCCGGATACCGCCAAAGAGCATAAGGAAGCCATGGACCGGAACGAACAGCGGCTCATGGCCATATTAAAAGAGGGCGAAAATAATGCTCAGGATTCCGAAACGGCAGTCCATTCCGATGGGCTGAAGCCCAAGACATTGACGGTCGGGAGTCGAAAAGCGGCGAAAATCTGCCACCAAATCTGCCACCGAGGAAAGCAAGCCAACGACAGAGAGAACTCGGAAGAGTTGTAAGTTATTGATAATGAACCAGTTAAACTGGTGGGCGATAGAGGACTCGAACCTCCGACCCCTACCATGTCAAGGTAGTGCTCTAACCAACTGAGCTAATCGCCCGGGGTCGTAAGAAACGTGCGGACTATAGCCCATGCACCGACCTGCGTCAATCGTTGAGCCGTTCAGATCGGCAGGGTGTAATGCGGATCGAGCGTAAAGGCGTTCTCGATGTGACGCACGACCGGCTGCGGGTCACCGTCCTGGCCAATCACTTCCACCACGTCGAACCGGAAACAGACCTCCGGGAACTTGAGCCGCTGCAGGTACCGCACCGCCGCCCGCGACACTGTGTGCCGCTTGGCGCGGTCCACCGCCGCCACAGGTCGCCCGAAGTCCTCGCTCTTGCGCGTCTTGACCTCCACAAACACCAGGACCTCACCGTCGCGCGCCACCAGGTCGAGTTCGTCCCTTGCCGTGACTTTCACGCGACGGCCGAGAATCCGGTAACCCTTGTCCTTCAGGAAACGCTCCGCCTGCGCCTCACCCCAGGCACCCGTCCGCAAATGAAATGGCAACCGCAGATTCATGCCGGCGCGCCACCGGGCCGCCCGGATTCGCGGATGCGCAGCGCATCCTGCACCGGCCTGAATGAGCGCCGGTGGGCCGGACACGGCCCGAACTCAAACAGGGCCTGCATGTGGGCCTTGGTCCCATATCCCTTGTGACGCGCGAAGCCGTAGGCGGGGTACTGGCGATCCAGTGTCTGCATCAGGCGATCCCGCGTCACCTTCGCCACGATGCTGGCGGCGGCGATAATCAGGCTGCGCGCATCGCCATCGACAATCGCCAGGGAGGGACACGGCAACCCCTTGACGGGCAGACCGTCAACCAGGGCCAGGTCCGGCAGGGGGGATAACGCGTTCAGGGCGCGCGCCATGGCCAGATGCGTGGCGCGTAGAATGTTCAACTGATCGATTTCGGCGACATCGGCCACGCCGACCGCAAAGATCATGGGAGCGCGCTCGGTGAGGAACGCAAAGGCCGACTCACGCTGGGATTCCGACAGGGTCTTGGAGTCGTCGATATCCCGCAGCAAGCCGTACTGCTCGGATTCCAGGAAGGCGCGATCCAGGATGGCTGCCGCCGCGACCACCGGCCCCGCCAGCGGTCCCCGACCGGCTTCATCCACGCCGGCCAGCCGCCCAATCCCCCGATCCCACGCCTGGCGCTCGAACTGGAGCAAGCGCAGACGTCCTTACGCCTGGGTGGCGGTCTTGTTCTTTTCACGCAGACGGGAGCTCTTGCCCACGCGATCGCGCAGGTAATAGAGTTTGGCACGACGCGTCCGCCCTGAACTTTCGACTTCGACCTTCGCAATGCTCGGCGAATTCACCGGGAAGATACGTTCCACGCCAAACCCGTGTGCGAGACGGCGGACGGTGAAGGTCTCGGTAGCGCCCCCGCCATCGCGGGCAATGACTGTTCCCGTGTACATCTGAATGCGTTCCTTGCCGCCTTCACGAATCTTGACGTGCACTTTCAACGTGTCCCCGATCGCGAACGGGGTCAACGGGTCTTTCCGCATGTTGTCTTTGTGAATGGTGGCCAGTGCTTTCGCAATCATAATTCCCTCGTCTCCAGTAAGTCAGGTCTTCGCTCTTTCGTCCTGTGTTCCGATTGTGCCTGGCGCCACCGCGCGATCGCTTCGTGATCGCCAGACACCAACACCTCGGGCACCTCGCACCCCCGGAACACCCGGGGCCGCGTGTACTGGGGATACTCAAGGCGTCCATCCGTAAAGGACTCCTCGTCCGTCGCCCCTTCGTTGCCCAGCACGCCCGGCACCAGCCGAACCACCGCGTCAATCACCACGGCCGCCGGCAACACACCGTTCGTGAGGACGTAATCCCCGATCGAAATCTCATCCGTCGCCAGGTGCGTCCGCACCCGCTCGTCCACGCCCTCATAGTGGCCGCAAACAAACACCAGGTGCGCCACCTGCGCCAACTCCGCCGCCACGGCTTGCCGGAACGGCCGCCCCTGCGGCGTCATCAGAATCACCCGGGCCCCCGGGGTGCGCACCGATTCGACCGCCGCGAACAGCGGTTCGGGCTTCATGACCATTCCCGCCCCCCCGCCGAACGGCCGGTCATCCGTCGTATGATGCCGGCCCAACGCGAACGGTCGAAGGTCGATGGTATTGAACACCACCTGCCCCTTCTGCGAGGCCCGTTTGAGGATGCTCTCCTCGAGGAAGCCTTTCAGCATCCCCGGGAAGATCGTGACGACGTCAATCCTCAGCGGCGCGGTCATGGTCCATCTACTCGGCCACCTCCAGCACCGCCCGCCGGCCATGCTTGGCCGCGACGTTGCTCAACAGCGTCCGCAGCGCGGCAATCGTCTTGCCGCTGCGTCCAATCAACCGGCCCACGTCCTGCGGGTGGCAACGCACCTCGAAGATCGTCGTCTGCTTGCCATCCACGGCGATCACCGTGATTTCGTCCGGGTGATCCGCCAGTTCGCGGGCTACAAAACTTACGAAATTCTTCATGCCGTCTTGGCCACCGCCCGCGCCTTGCGGAGCAGGCTCTTGACCGTATCGCTGACCTGGGCGCCCGCGCCCTGCCAGTACGCAATACGATCCATCTTGAGCTGGTAATTGACGCCGGTCTTCTTGGGGTCGTACCAGCCCAGGATCTCCAGGTTCTTTCCGTCGCGCGGTGAACGGCTGTCCGTCGCCACGACGCGGAACGAAATATCCCGGTTGGCTCCGGTACGGGTCATTCTGATCTTAACTGACATTCCTGCCTCCTTGCCGCCGCTCATGAAGGGCTTCGCCCCGTGCGGCGCCACTCAAAAAGCGTCGAACTATTACACATTACCTCAGGCGGTGCAACCTCTTTTGCATGGCGCCCATTCGTTTGGCCATCTGGCGGGCCTGGTCGAACTGCCGCAACACATCGTTGACGTACTGGACCTCGGTGCCGCTCCCGGCGGCAATCCGCCGTTTGCGGCTCGCATTCAGGATCTCGGGGCGACGGCGTTCCTGCGGGGTCATGCTGCGAATGATGGCCTCGGACCGCTTCGCGAACCCGGCAAATTCCTGGGTCGCCGCCCCGCCCTCCTTCATCTTGGCCTTGATCTGCCCTCCCATCGGCAGCATCTCGAGCAGATTTTCCAAAGGCCCCATCTTCTTTAATTGCTGGAGTTGCTCCAGGAAATCCTCCAGGTCCAGTTTGTTGGACCGCAGCTTCTTCTCCATCGCCGCGGCGCGATCGACATCCACCGCCTGCTGGGCCTTCTCGACGAGCGACACAATGTCGCCCATGCCCAGGATGCGCGAGGCCATGCGATCGGGGTGGAACGCCTCCAGGTTGTCCGACCGCTCGCCCGTGCCCGTGAACAGGATCGGGCAGCCGGTGACGGACTGGATCGACAACGCCGCGCCGCCGCGCGCATCGCCGTCGAGCTTGGTCAGGATGAGGCCCTTCAGCACGAGCGCCTCGTGAAAGCCGCGGGCGACGTTGACCGATTCCTGCCCGATGGCAGCGTCCGCCACCAGCACCACGTTCCGGCACTTGACCGCCTCGCGCAGATCCTTCAATTCCTGGACGAGGTCCGCATCGATCTGGAACCGCCCGCCCGTGTCGAACACCACGATATCCCGACGGGTGCGGTCGGCCAGATCCAGGGCGCGGCTACCCAACGCGGGGACCGTCTCACCCGGCTGGGGCGCGACCATATCCACTCCCACCTGCTGCGCCAGCACGCCGAGCTGCTCCACCGCCGCCGGTCGCCGGATGTCGGCGCCAACCAGCAGCACGTTGAGCCCCTCGCGTTTCCAGTGCGCCGCCAGCTTGGCCGCCGTGGTCGTCTTGCCCGACCCGTGCAGCCCGACGAGCATGACGGGGGACGGTCGCGGGTTGAACTCAAGCTTGTGCGCGGTGCCGCCGCCCAGCAACGTCACCAGGTGATCGTGGACGCACTTGACCACCTGCTGGCCGGGCGTGATGCTCCCCAGCACGTCCTGACCGACGCACTGGTCGCCGACGCGCGCCACGAAATCGCGGGCCACCTCGAAATTGACATCCGCCTCAAGCAACGCCAGGCGCACCTCGCGCAGGGCATCGCGCACATTGGTTTCCGACAGCCGGCCGTAGCCGCGCAGTTTGCGGAATACCTCCTGCAGGGAACTGGACAGGGAGTCGAACACGAGGGTCTTCTTCAGCCGGCAGCGACCGCCACCCGGAACACCAGCCCGCCGTCGCCGCGAATGACCTCAACCTTCTCCGCCCCGGCCAGGTCGCCGCGCAGGATCTCCTCGGCCAGCGGATCCTCGAGGTAGCGTTGCACGGCCCGCCGCAGCGGCCGCGCCCCCATGGCCGGGTCGAAGCCCTTCTCGAGCAGGAACTCCTGCGCATCCCGGGCCAGCACCAGGTCGATGCCCTTGGCCGACACGCGGTCATGCACCTTCCTGACCTCCAGTTCAAGGATCCGCACCGTGTCCTCGCGGCTGAGTTGCCGGAACACGACGATCTCGTCGATGCGGTTTATGAACTCCGGCTTGAACAGGCGCTTGACCTCTTCCAGCATGCGGGCCTTGAGCGTTTCGTAGTCCATGGCCTCGCTTGACTCGGTGAAGCCCAGCCCGCCCTTGCGGATGAAATCCGCCCCCAGGTTCGTGGTCAGGATGATGACCGTGTTCCGGAAATCGACCTGCCGCCCGAAGCTGTCCGTCAGCCGGCCCTCCTCCATGATCTGGAGCAGCATATGCATGACGTCGGGGTGGGCCTTCTCGATCTCATCGAACAACACGACCGAGTACGGCCGGCGGCGCACCTTTTCCGTCAACTGGCCGCCTTCATCGTAGCCGACGTAACCGGGCGGCGAACCGACCAGCCGCGACACGGTGAATTTCTCCATGTATTCCGACATGTCCAGTTGGATCAGGGCATTGGCGTCGTCGAACATGAACTCGGCGAGCGCCTTGGCCAGCAGTGTCTTGCCGACCCCCGTGGGGCCCAGGAACACGAACGACCCGATCGGGCGGCGCGGATCCTTGAGATCCGCGCGCGACCGCCGCAGGGCCTTCGAAATCGTCGTGATGGCATTGGCCTGGCCGATCACGGTCTTGGTGATCTCGTCCTCCATGTGCAGCAGGCGCGCCAGTTCCTTGCCTTCCATCTTCTTCAGCGGCACGCCCGTCCACTTCGACACAACGGCCATGACATCCTCTGCCGTGACCTTGGTCTTCTTCTTGCCAGCCTGCTCCTGCCACTTCTTGACGCTGAGTTCGAGCGCCTCACGTTCCCGGCGCTCCTGATCGCGCAGCCGGGCGGCATCTTCGAACTTCTGGGCCTTGATCGCGGCTTCCTTCTCCAGCCGCACCCCCTCGATGGCCTGCTCCTTCTTGCGCAGGTCGGACGAACGCGTGGTGGCCTGGATACGAACGCGGGCCCCGGCCTCATCGATGGTGTCGATGGCCTTGTCGGGCAGATGCCGACCGGTGAGATAACGATCGGTCAGCGTGGCGGCCGCCCTGAGCGCGTCATCGGTGATCTTGCAGTTATGGTGTTCCTCGTACTTGTGGCGGATGCCTTTGAGAATGAGAATGGTTTCCTCGACGTTCGGCTCGTTGACCTTGACCGTCTGGAAGCGCCGCTCGAGCGCGGCGTCCTTCTCGATATGTTTGCGGTACTCGTCCAGCGTCGTGGCGCCGATGCATTGCAGCTCGCCGCGCGCCAGCGAAGGCTTGATGATATTCGAGGCATCCATGGTGCCCTCGGCGGACCCCGCCCCCACGATGGTGTGCAATTCATCGAGGAACAGGACCACGTTGCCCGTCCGCTTGATCTCGTCCATGACGGCCTTGATGCGTTCCTCGAACTGGCCGCGGTACTTGGTGCCGGCGATCATGAGCGCCAGGTCGAGCGCCATGACGCGCCGGTTGCGGAGCAGGTCGGGCACGTCGCCATCGGCAATCGCCTGGGCCAGACCCTCGACAATCGCCGTCTTGCCGACCCCCGCCTCGCCGATCAGGACGGCGTTGTTCTTGGTCCGGCGGCAGAGGATCTGTATGACCCGCTCGAGTTCGGTCGCGCGGCCGATCATGGGGTCGAGGGCGCCTTTGCGCGCCAATTCGGTCAGGTCACGCCCGAAGGCATTGAGCGCCGGGGTCTTGGACTTCTGCGCCGCCTGCCCGGCGGCCTGCTGGGTCTTGGGTTCCGGCGCCTGACCGGGATCGCCGGGCTCAAAATTGGGGTCCAATTCCTTCATCACCTCGACGCGCGTGGTATCGAGGTCGACATTGAGGTTGCGCAGCACCTGGGCGGCGACGCCCTCGCCCTCACGCAGCAACCCCAACAGGAGGTGCTCGGTGCCGATGTACGTATGGGTCAGCGCTCGCGCTTCAGTGGCGGCCAGTTGCAGAACCTTCTTGGCCCGCGGGGTGAAGGGCACATTGCCGATCGTCTTGGTCTCGGGCCCCTGGCCGACGGCCTTCTCCACCTCGATCCGCAGAGTCTCGAGCAGAATCCCCATCCGTTCCAGCACCGTCACCGCCACCCCCTGCCCGAGGGCGACCAACCCGAGCAGGATGTGCTCGGTGCCCACGTAGGGATGGTTAAAACGCTCGGCTTCCGCCCGCGCCAACTGGATCACCTGCTGGGCCCGCGGCGTGTAGTTGTTCGGATTCCCCATTTGCTGTCCTTCACTCATCGGGATCAACCCCCAACGACGGCCGCCCGTCGGACTCTGTCGCGCACCATGCCGGCCCGCACCTCGTCCCGTTCGTCCGGGTTGATCGTGCGGCCGGCCACTTTCTGGAGATGCCCCGGCTGCGTGTACACCACCAGCCGGTTGATGTCACCCATCCCCAGCCCCGTAATCATACCAAGTTCAACGCCAAGCCGCAACCCCGACAGGTAGTCGAGCGCCTCATGGGACGACAAAACGCGCGCCTGGGAGAGGACGCCATACGCGCGGCCCACGCAATCGCGCACCTGCGCCTCCCGCTGTTCCAGCAGCCGCTGCCGGGCGTTCTGCTCGTGCGCGGCCACTTCCTGGACAATCTGGATCAGCCGGTTCACGATGACCGGCTCGGCCTCGCCCAGCGTGGTCTGGTTGGAGATCTGGAACATGTTGCCGGACGCTTCGGTGCCCTCGCCCTGCACGCCGCGCACCGCCAGCCCGATCTTGGTCAGCCCGCGGATGATGGCGTCGATTTCACCGGTCAATCGCAGCGCCGGAAGGTGGACCATCACGCTGGCCCGCAAGCCCGTTCCCACGTTGCTTGGGCACGCCGTCAAGTACCCGAGGTCCGACGCGAACGCATAGCGCACGTGGTTCTCGAACTGGCTGTCGAGCGCGTCGATCTCCTCCCACAGGCGCATCAGATCCAGCCCCGGCCGCATGGCCTGCAGGCGCAAATGGTCCTCCTCGTTGACCATTGCGCTCAACGATTCGTCGTCCCGCACGACCAGCCCGCTGCCGCGCGTCTTCTGCGCCAGCTCGTTGCTGATCAGGTGCCGCTCGCGCAGGAAGTCACGATCGATGGCCGTCAAGGCGGCCATGTCAACCGCCAGGCACGGGGTCAGCGCCGGCAGGCGCTGCAGCACATCCAGGATCCCCGTCTGAATGCGGACGCTCTCGTCCTCTCCGGCCCAGCCGGGAAAGGCAACCCCCGCCAGATTGCGCGCCAGGCGCACACGACTGCTGACGACCACGGCCGGCAGGTCGCCGGTCGCCAGCCACGCCCCGGGGTTCCGGACCATGTCATCCAGCGTCATGGTCCAACTCCCGGATCCGGTCGCGCAACTGCGCCGCCTCCTCGAATCGCTCGTCCCGCACGGCCGCCGTCAACTGGCGGCGCAATTCGTCAAGCTGATCGCCCGCGGCCTCGGGCAGGGTTCCGCCGTGGGCCGGCATCTTGCCGACGTGCCGGGGACCCTTGTGCATCGCAGCCAGCATGGGCGCCAGTTCCCTGGCAAACGTGCGGTAGCACTGGGGACACCCGAGGCGGCCGGTCTTCTTGAAATCGGCGCCGCGCATGTGGCATTGCGGACAACTGCGCGCCGCGGCATCCTTGTCCTCCTCGGCGGCGCCGGCCATGCCGAACAGCACCTCGGGCAACGCCATCACGTTCTGGACATTCAGACCGCTTTCCTCGGCGCAGGACTCGCACAGGTGCAGTTCGCGCGACTTTCCGTCGATCACCTGGGTCACATGAATGGTGGCTTCATGCTGCTGACAGCATTCGCAGAGCATGGGGGGCCTCCTCCGGTATCAGACAATCGGCGTTCCGGTCGAGCCGGCAAAACGGCGAAAGCTCGCCGCCAGACGGCGCGTCAGCGGGCCGGGAACCCCGGCCCCGATGCGGCGTCGGTCAATATTGACGACCGGAATGACCTCGGCCGCCGTCCCCGTGAGGAACACCTCGTCTCCCGTGTAGAGATCGTAACGCGTCAAAACGTCTTCGACCACCTCGCAGCCGTCCTCGGCCGCCAGTTTCATCACCACGTTGCGGGTGACCCCCTCCAGGGTGCCGCACCAGGGCGGCGGCGTGATCAGGCGCCTGCCCCTGACGACGAAGACATTGTCGCCCGTCGCCTCGGCCACGAAACCCTGGGGATTCAGCATGATCGCTTCCATGCAACCCGCGTTGATCGCCTCGATCTTGGCGAGCACGTTGTTGAGATAGTTCAAGCTCTTGATCTGGGGGTTGATGGCTTCCGTGTGGTTGCGCATGGTGCCCACCGTAACGATCGACAAGCCTTCATCATACAGTTTCCTGGGATAGAGCTGGATACTGCCGGCAATGACGATGATCTGCGGCGTCGTGCAGGTGTAGGGATTCAACCCCAGCGTCCCCACCCCGCGGGTGACCACCAGGCGGATGTACCCGTTCATCACCTTGTTGGCCTTGCACGTCCGAACCACGGCCCGCGCCACGCCCGACGGCAACATCGGGATCTTCAGGTCAATCGCCTTGGCCGAGCGGAACAGTCGTTCGACATGCTCGTCGAGCATGAACACGCGCCCGTCATAGGACCGGATCCCCTCAAACACGCCATCGCCATACAGGAGCCCGTGATCGAACACCGAGACCTTGGCCTCGCGTTCCGGAACCAGCTTGCCATTCAAGTAGATCTTCATCTGACTCTCCCCGCCACGCGACAGACTCCACCACAACCCCGCGCGGCAACGTCCGCTTTATGACCTCGAACGTTCAGTATACAAAAGTCGCCTCCCCAAGACAAGCATTTGCCGATGGTCATTGCCGCCGCACGCTGCGGTGCCCACGAAAAAGTTCATCGAAGAGACGAAAACGTGGGTTGACACCGGCTCCGCCATGTCATATCCTGACTTTGAGAACAGTATCAGACAATTCATGTCCCCAGGGAGGAAGGCGATGAAAAAGGCTATCTCATGTGTCTTGGTCGCGGTATCGGCTTGTTGGGTGGCGACGTCACAGATGGCACAGGCAGAAGAAGTTCCATGGCACAACGCTTTTGAGACCAATACGGTGAACGTTCCCATCGCAACCGGTGGCACCAACGAATTCGGCACTTGGACGGCAGCAGAAGGCGAGGTTGCCGTGGTCACCAATCTCGACTATTCGGCCCTGCTCCAAGCCCCCAAGGTAAACTACCCGCTCACCAATGACACGCGCGCCAACGTTGTCGTGTTCAGCGGCGCCGGCCTCACAAATGAGGTGGTTGGCGGTGAATTCCAGAACGTGTGGGTGGACATGATGATTCAGCCGATCCAGATGGATAAGCCCGAACAGTTGTCGCCCGCCGTTTCAAATTCCCAGATGTCCATGTTTGTCAACACCCAAGGCTACGTGTGCGTCTACCACGCTATCCTCACGAATACGACCAGCAGTGGGTTCGTGCCGGATCGCTCCGATTGGACAGAATTGAATGATGGTGGTTTTCCGGCGGTCGGCACGGACAAGTGGATCCGCGTCACGGTGAAAATGGATTACAACCACCCCAGCGGCAGACCATTCTTCCAGCTTACCGTGAACAACCACCCCTTCACGAACGCATGGGCGTTTAAGAATGTGGATGCTTGGGAATCCGTCGATAAGACGATTTACACGAATGCAAATCTGAATGGCACTTGGTTCCTGTGCGCCAACGACAATGGCTACAGGATCAATGGCGTCGCTTTCTCTGGGGACGGAGCGCTTGACGATCTGGTCGTGACCAATGGCCCCGTTGACATCCAATATCTCCCGGAAGACACGACCATCTTTGTGAACAACCGTACTCCGCAATGGTGGCTGCAACTATACACAAACGCAGAATACTCGTCTTACCAATTGTCGATCACCAATGATGACACCGATGTCGATCATGATGGCGCCAAGGAATACGAGGAGTACGTGGCAGGCACCATCCCGGTCAACTCGAACTCGGTGTTGAGAATTCTGGCCGGCCAGGTCGCTGACGGCGTGGGCATGATCGTGTGGCAGAGCACAACTAACATGCCGGATCCCAACGCCTTGCACTATGTGCTCCAGGCATCCACCAACCTGCTTGACGGCGTGTGGAGTACCATCAGAACGAACAACCGTGCCGAAGGCGCATTGACCAACTTTGGTGACGCGACGCGTTCGCCGGGCTTCTACCGCATCAGCTTCACCAACCAGTAGGCCGAGCCGTAACTGAAGACGAAAGAGCCGCCGTGAAAACGGCGGCTCTTTTCTTTGCACGGAACGCCGGCGGACCCGGCTCGTCCGGTTTGCTCCTTCAATGTTTGAAACAGCGCTGCCCTGTGAACACCATGGCCGCATGGGCCGCATTGCAGGCTTCGATGACTTCGTAGTCACGATCCGAGCCGCCGGGTTGGATGACGGCCGTGATCCCCTCGCGCAGGCCCACCTCGACGCCGTCACGGAACGGGAAGAACGCGTCGGAGACCATGCAGGCCCCCGGCAGGCCGCCCTTCCTGGCCGCGGTCTCCTCATCGATGGCCGACCGCCTGGCGGCGTCTTCAAGCGTGTTGTAGGGCATTCCGTGCCGCTCCCAGGACAGCCGGTCAGCCAGATTCCGGTATGCCTTGTCGCGCGCATACTGCGACATGCCCACCCGGTCCTGCCCGCCGGCGCCGATGCTGACGGTCACGCCGTCTTTCACGTACAATACCGAGTTGCTGGTGACCCCGCATTCGACCAGCCACCCGAAGAGGAGGTCATCCATTTCCCGTGAGGTGGGCGCACGCGCAATCCGGTATTCCTTGCCTTTGTACAGGGCCTGCGCCGGCACAACATCCCCCGCCCCGCGGGTCTTGGGCACAAACGACGTCTGCGCCACAAGCCCCCCGTCCATCAGTGACTTGAAGTCCACCACGACCTGGCCCGCGAACTCGTGCAGCCGCCGCATGTTGCCGATGCGCATGACGCGCAGGTTCTTCTTCTGCGCGAACACGTCCATCACTCCCGGCCCGAACTCGGGCGCCAGGACCACCTCCGCGTAGTTCCGCACGATCATACGGGCCGTTTCGAGATCCACCTCGCGGTTGAGCGCAATCGCACCGCCAAACGCAGCCACTCGGTCGGCCAGGTTGGCCTTGTCATAGGCCTCCGCCAGGCTCGATGCTTTCGCCACCCCGCACGGATTGTTGTGTTTGACGATGACGGCGCAGGGCGTGTCCGCAAGGTAGCGCAGAATGTTGAGCGCGTTGTCGGCATCCGTGATGTTGGTCTTTCCGGGGTGTTTCCCGGATTGGAGTAGTTCCACATCCGATGCCAGGGGCCGGCCGGACTCGATGAACGTCACCTCGCCCAGCGTCAGGTTCCCGCCCACCAACCGGTAAAGCGCCGCCTCCTGGCCGGGATTCTCCCCATACCGCAGCCCTTTGCGCTCGTTGTCGATCACCCAGGCCGCCTTCTCGTAGGTCAGCGTCTGCCGCCGCCCGTCCTCCTCGACAAAACTGATTTCCAGGCGGGGGGTGAAGTGATCATCCATGATGGTCCGGTAAGCGGACTTGAAATCCTGGGTCGCCATGACGGTGCCTCCTGAGCCATGCGGGCAGCCCACCGGGACCTCCCCGACCGCCGCCCGCTGCGATGGGCCAACGGTAGCGCAGCGTCAGGCCGAAAACAACCGAAAGGTGACAAGGCCACAGCGGCTATGACGCGTGGTGGCGCTTCGCGGACTCGACGGTATTGTAGAGCAGCATGGTGATCGTCATGGGGCCGACGCCGCCGGGCACCGGGGTGATCATCGATGCCTTCTGCCTGACCGCCTCGAAATCGACGTCGCCCACCAGGCGGAAGCCCTGCTTCTTCGTGGCGTCCTCAACCCGGTTGACCCCCACGTCAATCACCACCGCTCCCCCCCGTATCATGTCCGCAGTGATCGTGTTCGGCCGGCCGGCCGCCGCGATCACGATATCGGCCTGGCGCGTATGGTAGCCGATGTCCCGGGTGCGCGTATGGCACACCGTGACGGTCGCGTTGCCGTACGGCGACTTCTGCATCAGCAGATTGGCCAGGGGCTTCCCGACAATGTTGCTGCGGCCCACCACCACCGCATGGGCGCCGTCCAGGGCGACGCCGCTCCGGACCAGCATCTGCACCACGCCGTGAGGGGTGCAGGGCAGAAACGCCTTCTCGCCAATCACCATGCGGCCGACATTGACCGGATGGAATCCGTCGACATCCTTGTCCGGATCGATGGCCAGCAGCACCTCGCTCTCACGAAGGGGCTTTGGCAGCGGCAATTGAACCAGGATCCCGTGAATCCGCGGGTCGGCGTTCAGCCGGCGCACCAGCGCCATCAAGTCGGCCTGCGTCGTCGATGCCGGCAAGCGGTGGTCGTCCGAGAAGATGCCGATCTCATGGCAGGCCTTTTCCTTGGCCGTGACATAGGAGCGCGAGGCGGGGTCGTCGCCAACCAGCACCACGCCCAGGCCCGGCACGATGCCGTGCGCCTTGAGCTGCGCGATGTCCTGCGCCAGTTCGCCGCGAATTTGCTGCGCAATGATTTTGCCATCAATGATGCTCGCCGTCATCCGTCCCCCGCTTCTGGTGCTCAGGCCCGCGGCCTTTTCAGCAACGGAAACTGCGTCTTCATCCCCAGCATGGCCAGGTACATCCCGCAGTCCTTGTAGAGGCCCCGCAAGTCCGTCAGGTTGGCCATCGGGTCGTAGGGCGTGTTCTCCGGAATCGTGTAGCCGACGCATTCCGATAGCAAGTGCAGTTTTTTCGACATCCAGCACTCCACGAACAGGGGCAATCCCAGCGGCGCCAGCGCCAGGACCCGCTCGTCCCGTCCGAGGACAGGCTGGGTGCAGATGAATTCCGCCCCCGCGTCGATCTTGCGGTGCAACTTCTCCATCTCATGCCCGATCGGCTCATAGGGGTTGAACGCCACCCCAAGCGAAAACACGCCCGGGTAGGCTTTGCGGATGTACGCCACCAGCTCCACCGCCGTTACCGAGTTGCAGGACAACCCGATGGAGGCCGGCGCCAGCTTGGGCAGCCGTTCGTTGCCGTCGCCGCTGATGACCAGCACATCCTTGACCGCCAGCGTCGCGCACGTATCGAGGATCTTGTGCAGGTCGTCGCGCGTGTGAAATGTGTTGAGATGCACCGACAACTGCCCGGGCTTCGCCGGCAGCCCGAGCTCGGGGATGATGTCGGTGGCCTGAAAACTCAGATGCCCCATCGGGTTGTCCGTGATGCACACCACATGCCCGGCATCCATGACCTGCGTATACTTGTCGGCGAATTTCGCCAGGTCGCCGTCCAGGTCTTCCGTGTTCTGCTTGGGCGTCACCACTTCAATGTGGTACCGGCTGTTCTCGATATCGTGTCTGACCGACATGCGCCACCCCTTCCATCCGTCATCCGATGTTCAGAAAAGTCCCCGCACCCGCCCCGTCTCGACATCCACGTCGATGTTCGTGAAGCCGGGTTCGGACGCCGTGCCCGGCATCAGCTTGATGTCCCCGGCCACGGGCACGACGAACCCGGCGCCGCGGTACACAAGGATATCGCGGATCGGCAGCGTCCACCCGCGCGGCCGGCCCTTGACGTCCGGTTCGTGGGAAAGGCTGAGATGGGTCTTCACCATGCACGTGCCCATCTGCGCCGTGGCGGGATCGGCCTCGAACCGCTTCGCTTTTTCGAGCGCTTCCGGCGTATAGGTCACGCCATCGGCCCCATAGATCTCCTTCGCGATGAGCGCGATGCGTTGCCGCAGCGGCATGCCCAGGTCATAAAGGAACTTGAACGCGGACGGCTCGTTCGAGGCCGTGATCACCGCCTCGGCCAGTTCGCGCGCGCCCTCGCCACCCTTGAGCCAGTGCCGGGAGAACGCCACGTAGGCCCCGTGCTGCTCCGCGATGCGACGCACGCACTGGACCTCGGCCGCCGTATCCGTGTGGAAACTGTTGATGCACACCACCGGCCGCACGCCGCTCTTCCGGACGATCTCGATATGAGCCACCAGGTTGTCGCAGCCCTTCTCCAGTAGCCCCAGGTTCTCCTTCAGGTAGGCCTCGTCCAGCTTGACGCCGGGCTTCACCGCCGGGCCGCCGCCGTGCATCTTGAGCGCCCGGATGGTGGCCACGATCACCACAGCGCTGGGCGTCAGGCCCGAATACCGGCACTTCAGATTCCAGAATTTCTCGAACCCGATGTCGGCGGCGAACCCGCTTTCGGTCACGTGGTATTCGGACAAGCGGGTTCCAATCTGGTCGGCGATGATCGAACTCTGCCCGATGGCAATGTTGGCGAAAGGTCCCGCGTGGACAAACACGGGCTGCCCCTCGATGGTCTGCAGCAGGGTGGGATTGATCGCGTCGACCAGCCATGCCGTCATGGCCCCGTCCACCTTCAAGTCCGCCGTGGTGATCTCGCCCCCCTTCGTATCGTGGGCCAGCACCATGCGACCCATCCGCTGGCGCAGGTCCTTCAGGTCCTTCGCCACGGCCAGGATCGCCATCACCTCGCTGCCAACCGATATCTGAAAGCCGGAGTCCATCTCGAAGCCGTCCATCTTGCCGCCGCGGCCGATGACAATGTTGCGCAGGCTCTGGGCGCAGAAATCGATGCACCACTTGACGGTAACCCGTTTGGGGTCGATGTCCAGGCGCCGGATCCCGGTCCTCGCCAGGCGGGCGTCGTCGTAGTTGCGCTCGTGCTGCATGCGCGCCGTCAGCGCCACCAGGGCAAGATTGTGCGCGTTGGTGATCGAATCGATGTCGCCGGTCATGCGGATCGAGAACGGCGCCAGCGGAATGCACTGGGCGAGCCCACCGCCGGCAGCCGAGCCCTTGATGTTAAACGTGGGGCCTCCGCTGGGCTGCCGGATCGCACCCGTCACCCGTTTGCCCAGCGCCCCCAGGCCCTCGACCAGGCCGATCGTGGTGGTGGTCTTCCCCTCGCCCAGCGGCGTCGGCGTGATGGCCGTCACGTCCACGTACCGGCCCGTCGGCCGCGTGCCGATGCGGTTCATCACGAGGCGCTGGTCCACCTTGGCCAGGTTCCGCCCCATGGGAATGACTTCATCCTCCTGCAACCCCAGTTCCGCGGCCAGTTGCGCGATCGGCTTCATGAACGGCTCGGCCGCCTCGGCAATCTGCCAGTCCTTCATCGTGCGCGGATCCAGCGTGGGCATGGTCTTCATGGTGCAGTCCCTCGTGATTCGGATGGGAAGTTGAAACGCCTATTCGCCGCCCAGTCGCCCCTCGCGGTGCGCCGTGATGTACTCGACCCCGAACAGGTCCTCGCCGGTCAACAGCGCCCGGGCCAGCTTGAACGGTTCCGAACTTGTGTCGACGGTCTCCAGCATCTTGCTGTTGATCTGCAGGGGATCGACAATGCCGCTATCGGCGCCGGCCTCGACCGCCAGCCAGGTGAAGACCTGGTTGATCAGCTTGCGGTTCGGCATGCCGAAGGACACGTTGCTCAGTCCACCCGTAATATGCACGGCGGCGTAGCGCTGGCGAAGGGCTCGCACCGCCTCCAGGAACGACTGGGCATTGTTCGAGTCCGTCGCCACGGGGAATACCAGGGGATCGATGTACACATCGCCGCCCCGGATCCCCGCCGTCTCAAGCATGGGCATGAGGCGGCCGATGTTTTTCAGGCGCTGGTCGGTCGTCGTCGGCAAATCCTTCTCGCCGGCGGCCGAGGCGATGACGACCGCTTTGAACGCCGCCGCCGTGGCGATCGCCTCTGTGCGCTCCAGCGAGACGGAATTCACCATCGGGCGGGCACGCGCCGGATCGCAGGCCTGCAGGCCGGCGCTGAGAATCGCGGCATTGGAGGTGTCGATGCTGAGGGGCAGGCGGCTCTTCTGCTGCACCAGGTTGGCCACCCAGGCGATGGCCCGGCAGCGTTCCTCGATATCCGTGCTGAACTCATCGACATTCACATCCAGGAATGCCGCGCCGGCGGCTTCCTGCCGTTGCGCCAGATGCTGGATGTAATCGATCGCGGCGGCCTTGGCCGCGGCATCCCCGTACAAGCCCTGCCACACGGCGACGCCGCAATGCTTCACCTTCCCGGCCGCCCAATCGACGCCCTGCACGAACGCCGACGGCACCGGCAGCAGGCGCTGCTCACCCTTGCCGCCGTAAACGATCGCTGAGGCGCCGTTGTCCAGCGTTTTGACAAAACTGCCGCCCACCTTGTAGACGCGCGTGCCGTGTATGTTCTCACCCACCACGATCAGCCGTTTGCTCATGCCGGTCTCCCTTCACCATCCTGTTAGTGCCGCATTGTGACCCAGACGCATCGGTCTTGCTTGCATGATCTGGCAATTGTATTGCATGATCCAGCAGATGAATGAGACACCCCTGCAGCAGCAGATCGTCACCGTTCTGGGGCTGATCGACCGGATCAGCGAACGAGGCGCCGTCTATCATGGCCTGCATGAACGGATTCTGCTGCAGAATCGATCCGTCAACGCCTTCTGCCGGCTTTGCCTCGAACACCCGGTGACGGCGCCGTTCTGCCGGTTTTCATGCTGCGACGCCACGTTGAACGCGCTGTCGTCCGGCGAACCCCATTACTATCGGTGCTGGGCCGGCCTGCTGTTCGTGACGGTCCCCATCGCGCCCCACAACCGGTGTTGCGGCGGCATTTCGCTGGGCGGCTTCTACGCGGAAGGCGAAAAGGAGGACATTCGCGCCACACTGCATGAACGACTGGGACCCTGGACCCGCGTGGATCTCCAGCCGTTCTTCGACCGCCTGGGATCGCTGCGCGAGATCACCCCCGGCAGCCTGCACGGACTGGGGTTCCTGGTCATGGAGACGACCTTCTCCAGCGGGCTCAACTCCAGCGACTTCTTTCGCGCCCAGAACGACAAATACCGGCAACAGCGGCGCATCGCGGAGGCCTACGGCGATATTCGCCAGGCAGCGCCGTCCACGCCGGATGTCCTCGCCGACACGACGCACCTGGTGGCCCTGTTGCATCGCCGGGACGAGGAGGGGGCGCATGAATTCGTGTCGCGCTACCTGGCGCGCCTGCTCATGGCCAGCAATTGGGACCTGACCAAGCTCAAGGCCCACATCCGAGTGCTGCTGGCGGTGTTGACCAGCGAGGATCTGCTGCGCGACGTCCCCTGGGCCGCCGCCACAAGCCGTGAACTGCGCCGCATGCTGCGGCTGGAACGCGCCGAAACGACGGAAGCCGCCTGCTACGAAGTGTCCGAGTGGATCCGGGAATGGTTTTGCGGGCGGGCGGGCGAGGAGGACACGAGGCGCAGCCTGGGGGAACGGCTGGAGCATTGGCTTCAGGCCCATTACCAGGAACGCGTCACCCTCTCCATCGCGGCCCGCGCCACGGGGGCCAGCACCTCGACCGTCGTGCACCGGCTGCGGGCCGAGACCGGACGAACGTTCAAGGACTTGCTCCGCGGGACCCGCATTGCCGAGGCCAAGAAACTGCTGGCCACCACGTCCCTTGAAATCGCGGATATCGCCGACCGTTGCGGCTTCTCCGATCAGAGCCACTTCACGCGCGAGTTCAAACGGTCCATCAACCTCACGCCAGGCCAGTTCCGCGCCCTTCTGCGGGTGCCTGAACAGGCGCTGAAGACACCAGGCGCCCACAGCCTCGATGATCCTGAGCCCCCGGGGCAGGCGCCGCAACCGCCGCGCGTTTCAGCCCCCCGCCGCCGGCGACGGGCACAAAAAAAACGGGGCGTTGCCGCCCCGTTTCATCGTCGCCCATGACGGGCCGCCCGCCTCAGGCGAGTTTCTTGGCCAGATCCGCAGCCGAGGCCGCGTCCGGCGCATAACCGTCGGCGCCGATCTCGTCGCAGTAGGCCTGCGTCACCGGCGCGCCGCCGATCATGACCTTCACCTTGCCGGCGAGATCCGACTTCTTCACGATATCGACCACTTCCTTCATGTTCGTCATCGTCGTCGTCAGCAAAGCCGACGCGCCGATCACCGTCGCGTTGTTCTGGCGGCAGAGTTCGACGAACTTGGCGGGCTCGACATTGATGCCGGCGTCCACGACTTTGAAACCGCCACCCTCGAGCATCATGCCGACCAGGTTCTTCCCGATGTCATGCAGGTCGCCCTTGACCGTGCCGATCACCACCGTGCCCCGCGGTTCCACCTTGGCCGCCGCCAAGGCCGGTTTGAGAATCTCCATGCCGGCCTTCATCGCGCGCGCGGCGATCAGCACTTCGGGCACATACACTTCATTCTTCTTGAAGCGCTCGCCAATGATGCTCATTCCAGCCAGCAATCCCTTGTTGAGAATATCGGCGGCCCCGATCTTTGCCTTCAAAGCCTGGTCCACCAGCGCCTTGACATCGTTCGCCTTGCCCTTCATCAGGTTTTCTTTGATCTGCTCAAGAATCGCGCTCATCTCGTCCTCCTTAGTGGGATCCGCCAAATCGCGGCCCAGTCCTTGTTTGAAAACAGCATCACTATACAAATGCCCTCGCCCTAGAAATAGATGGTTCTGGCTCATTTATACAACTATCTTGCTGATGACGTAATGAAAAGTGTCCGGCGCCCATCATACGGCCACGGCGCAGGGGACTCACAGAGCTTGTGCAGGTCCGTCAACACACGGGATATGCAGCACCGGCACGATCCCGCCGCGCGCTTGACGATGGCGGGAAAACAGACGATATTGCCACCCCTAACCAATGGAGGATGCAAGTCCGTGGCGGTTCTCTCCAAGCGCCTGCTGATGACGGTCGGCCGGATCACCTACCGTGAGGTGGGGCTCCGGCCGTTCTTCATGGATTTGTCGGCCCGCACCGACGCGGCGGTCGACCCGCTGGGCGCCAGCGCCAAGGTCCGGCGTCTCCGGACCTACGCCCTGCATGAGAGCATCAACCTGGGTGAACCGTATTTCTTCGAGATCATCCCGCACCTGATGTGCTGGATGGTGGCGCTGGAAGACCGCCGGATCATCCACGGCGCCCTGATCGGCGGCGAGGCGATCCCCGCCGAGGATCCCCCCGCACCGGAGGACCTGATTCGTGATCTGTGCGGCCTGGGGCTCACTCCCGGCGCCGCCCGCGCCTACGTCTCAGATCGTCCCCGCCTCCCGTCCGACCGCATCCGGGCGGCGGCGGAAGCGCTCCGGAACACATTCTACCAGGTCAGCGGCTGGCAGCCGCTGCAGATCGACGAAAACCACCTCCGCGTCTTGCAGCAGCGTCAGATTGCCGAAGCCATCGAGGCCCAGAAACAACGGGGCGACGCCGCCTATCCTTTCGAAAAGGAGCGCATCCTCCTCTCCCACATCCGTGCCGGAGACCAGACCGGCGCCCGCCGCGTGCTGAACGAAATGCTGGGCGCCATGTACCTGACCTCGCCCAAGCTCGTCGTGCTGCGCGCCCGCGCCATCGAGATGATGGGCTACCTGACCCGGGCCGCCGTGGAGGACAGCCCCGTCATGGAATCGCTTATCGAACGCAACCACCAGTGGATGGAGCGCATCATCCATGCGGGGGAGTTCGAGGAACTCTCGCGCGTGCTGACCGACGCGCTCAACGATTTCATCGAGGGCATCTACCTGCACGGGTTCAACCGCTCCAACGCCCACGTGAGCAAGGCGCTGGACTTCATCACCCGCCAGTACATGAAGCCGCTCAAGCTCAAGGATATCGCGGCGGTGGCGGGGCTGAGTTCCTATCGCCTGGCGCACCTCGTCAAGGCGCATACGGGCAAGACCATCGTCCAGATCATCACCCACGCCCGCGTGCAGAATGCCCGCAACCTGCTGGAACAGACCGATAAATCCTGCACCGATATCGCCTACGAGGTGGGATTCAACGACCAGAGTTACTTCATCAAGCACTTCAAGCGGCTCACCGGGATCACCCCCGCCCGCTATCGGCGGACCCGGGTGGTGCGATCCCGGGCGGATGTCGGGATGTAGGTCGCCCCCGCAGCACGACGAGGTTGCGTCCGTTGGTCTCTGCCAGCGCCAGGGGGTAGCGCGCCGTCAGCCACGCAACGGTCTTGAGCGAATAGAGCGCAACGTGCGTCGAGTCGAGCGCGTAATGCCAGCGGCTGAAATCGGTCACCGCATCCGTCAACGCCGTCATGAGAAGGATGACCCCGCCCGGATTCAACCGGCGGACCATGCGCCCGAACTCAACGGCCGGCTGCCGGAAATGCTCGATCGTTTCGGTTGAAATCACCACATCGTAAACCCGATCACAACCGGCGTCCCGGGGGGCGAAGAAGGGATCGTAGCCCTCGGCCGCGTAGCCGCGTTCCCGCAGGAGCTCGACCAGCACCGGCGCCGGGCCACACCCGTAGTCCAATACCGACAGAGCGCCCGCCGCCGGTGCGTGTCGTTCCAGTGCCTCAACCGCCGTCATCAGGAACTTCACGTAGCCGGCATCCTCACGGGTGTTGCGGTGCAACCGATACCGCGCCCGCTCTTCGTCCAAGGAAAGATGGCCGGTCGTCGGCACAAAGGTGAGACCGCACACCAGGCACGCATGCAGCGGGCGGCCTCCCGCGACCGCCACGCGGGACGCCGGCGTGCCACACAGCAGACAGGGCTCGCACGCGGACCGAATGACGGGGTTATCCATTCGTCTGTGCCGGCTCATCACCGCCGCGCGGGGCCCGGAACCGATTGCCCCGGCGGTTGCGCCGGCCGCGTGGCCGGCCATCGGGATCGCGGGCCCGTTCCGGCCCGGGCGCCCAGTGAACGGCCATCACCCGTTCGAGCGCTTCGCGATGCTCGCCGGTGAGCCGGCCCATGAATTCCAGATACGCCACCGCCTCGGGAAAGAAGTCCCGCGTGGCCAGAGGCAGGGCGCGCGCGCCGCCGTCCATCGTCAACCGGGGCTGCGACGCCAGGATCTCAGCCGTACGGTACCTGACCACCTTGGGAACCTGCACCCGTTCCGTCAGTCCGCCGAAGTGCTGCAGGGTCACGGAATGCAGGGCCAACCCCTTGTGCTGCCCCTGCGCCACCAATTCGCCGGCGCCGGCCTCGTGCATGCCGCCAAACATCAGCGCAAACAGCAATGCCGGCGACACCTCGCGACCCGCCGCCCGCCATTCGTCCACCTGTCGCAGGGCTTCGCTGATCCGCCGGCACTCCGGCGTCCCGGTCTGGGGCCCCAGCCACGAACCGACCTCGGGGAAAAGCATCTGGAAAAGGTCGAATTCCCGCAGCAGCGTATAGGCGCGCTGCGCCGCGCCGGACAGGAACAACTTCAGCACTTCCTCGTAGAGCCGCGAGCGGTTGGCCAACGCCAGCCGCTCGTGCTGGGCGCGAATGGCCTGCTCGGTGGCGGGGTCGAACCCGAAGTTCAGCGCCGCCGCGAACCGCACCGCCCGGATCATGCGCACCGGGTCCTCGATGCACCGCACCTCCGGGTCGCCGATGAACCGCAGCATGCGGCGCTGGAGATCGTCGAGCCCGCCCACGTAGTCGATCACCGAGAAATCGCGGATGTTGTAGAACAACGCGTTGACCGTGAAATCCCGGCGAAGCGCATCCTCCTCGGGCGTCCCAAACAGGTTGTCGCGCAGAATCTGCCCTTCCTCGGAGCGCCGGATGTGAGGCTGTCCCTGGGGCACCTCCTCATCCGCCTCCTCCGCCGGCTGGTTGGAGCGGAAGGTGGCGACCTCAATGTTGATCGAGCCGTAGAAGACGTGCGCCAGGCGGAAGCGACGCCCGATCAGCCGACAATTCCTGAAGACACGACGCACCTCGTTGGGCGTGGCATCGGTGACGATGTCGAAATCCTTCGGCTTGCGCCCGAGGAGCAGGTCACGCACGCCGCCGCCGGCAATGTACGCGATGTACCCGGCCTCCTTGAGACCATACAGCACTTTCAGAGCCTCAGGACTGACGTCCTGCCGGCTGAGGCAGTGCTCCGTGCGTTGAACGATGCGGGGTTCCACCGGAAACTCGGCTTAGTAGCGGTAGTGGTCCGGCTTGAAGGGCCCGGCCGCGGGTATGCCCAGATACTTCGACTGTTTCCTGGAGAGCCGTTCGAGCGTGACGCCCAGTTTGCCGAGATGCAGGGCGGCAACCTTCTCGTCCAACCGCTTCGGCAGCACGTAGACCCCCACCGGGTACTTCCCGGGATGGGTGTAGAGTTCGATTTGCGCCATGACCTGGTTGGTGAAGCTGTTCGACATCACGAAACTCGGATGCCCGGTGGCGCAGCCCAGGTTCACCAGGCGTCCCTCCGCCAGCAGGATGATGCTGCGCCCGCTGGGGAAAGTCACCTTGTTGACCTGCGGCTTGATCTCCATCCACCGGTACTTGCGCAACGACTCGACCTGGATCTCGCTGTCGAAGTGCCCGATGTTGCAGACAATCGCCTGATCCTTCATCCGCCGCATGTGCTTTTCGGTGATGACATCGCAGCATCCGGTGGCCGTCACGAAGATGTCGCCGATCCCGCACGCTTCATCCATGGTCATGAGCTGGTAGCCTTCCATGGCGGCCTGCAGCGCACAGATGGGGTCGATTTCGGTCACGATCACGCGCGCGCCCTGGCCGCGCAGCGACTGGCAGCAGCCCTTGCCGACGTCACCGTACCCGGCCACCACGCACACCTTGCCCGCAATCATCACGTCCGTCGCCCGCATGATGCCGTCGGTCAGCGAATGGCGGCAGCCGTACAGGTTGTCGAACTTCGATTTGGTCACCGAATCATTGACGTTGAAGGCCGGGAAGAGCAACTCGCCGCGCGCATGCATCTGCTGCAAGCGGTGCACCCCGGTGGTGGTTTCTTCGCTCACGCCGCGGATCGCCTTGACGATGGCATGAAAGCGTCCGGGCTGACGTTTGACCGCCTTCCTGAGTTGGGCCAACAGGATCTCTTCCTCGCGGCTCTCGGGCTTGCGCCTCAGGACGGAAGGATCGTTCTCGGCCTGGCAGCCCAGATGCACGAAAAGCGTGGCATCGCCGCCGTCGTCGAGCAGCATGTTGGGCCCCGTGCCCCTGCCCCAGTCGAGGATGCGGTCCGTGTATTGCCAGTATTCCTCCAGGGTTTCGCCCTTGTAGGCGAATACCGGCGTCCCTTTGGCCGCGATAGCCGCGGCGGCATGGTCCTGCGTGGAGAAAATGTTGCAGCTCGCCCAGCGGATCCTGGCGCCCAGATGCTGCAGCGTCTCGATCAGCACGGCCGTCTGGATCGTCATGTGAAGCGATCCGGTGATCCGTGCGCCCTTCAGCGGCTTGGATTTTCCGAATTCCGCGCGCATGGCCATCAAGCCGGGCATTTCCTGTTCGGCCAGGGCAATTTCCTTGCGCCCGAATTCCGCCAGTTTCAAATCCTTAACCACAAAATCGCTTTTTGCGCTCATTCCTGATCTCCCTGGGGGCTTCAACATGAACCGGCATAGGATACACGACCCCGGGGCGGAAAGCAACGCTGGCGCACTCAGCCCGCCGATTCCGAATAGGGGTGAGGGCGGCAGGCGGATTGGGCGGGATCATTT
>CAZTAJ010000054.1:0-26911 GCA_964611575.1 uncultured Verrucomicrobiota bacterium | reverse complement strand
ACGATATGAAGGATATTGCAGTTCAAGACATGCGGACCTTTGTGTTGATGGGCCACACCGGAAGCGGCAAAACCACTCTGGCCGACGCCATGTTGTTCAAGATGGGGCAGAGCGAGCGGCTGGGTTCGGTGGACAACGGCAGCAGCGTGGGCGATTACACCGACGAGGAAAAGTCCCACAAAACCACCATCTACGCGAAGTCTTTCACGGGCGCCCACAAGTGCAGCGACGGCCGCAAGATCGGGCTGGTCTTCTGCGACACGCCCGGCTATGCGGATTTTGTGGGCCAGGTGATCCAGGCGACACGCATCGCCGGCACGGCGGTGATTGCCGTGGACGCGCATGCCGGGGTCCAGGTGGGCTCGAACAAGGCGTGGAAGCAGGCCGATGGCATGGAGTTGCCGCGCGCCATCGTTGTGACGGGATTGGATCGTGAAAACACGTCGTTCGCGAAGGCCATGGAGGATATCCGGGCCACCTGGGGCCCCAAGTGTGTCCCGGTGACAATCCCGCTGCCGGGGAATCAGGGCGTGGTCGATGTGATCTCGGCGACCAACCCGCCCGCGGAGGTGTCGGACGCCGTGACCGAGGCGAAAGGCGCGCTGATCGAACTGGCGGCCGAAACCAACGATTCATTGATTGAAAAGTATCTGGCCGGCGAACCGCTGGCGCCCGCCGAAGTGACGGCCGGTCTTCGCACGGCAGTCCTGAAATGCCGCCTGGTGCCGGTTTTCGCGTGCGTAGCGTCCAAGGGGGTGGGGCTCTCCGAGTTCATGGACGGCATCGGCCGCCTGTTGCCGTCGCCGGTCGACCGCCCGATGAAGGACGCGACGGGGAACCTGATCGATACGGCCTCCACGGCCCCCTTTGTCGGTTTTGTCTGGCGCACGGTGAACGATCCGTTCATCGGCCACATGAGTTTCATCTATGTGTGCGGCGGCACCCTGAGGTCCGACATCGACATCATCAATGCCAACAAGGACCAGAAGGAGCGCATCGTCCAATTCAGTGAGCTGAACGGCAAGAAGCAGACGCCGATCGACGAGGCGCACGCCGGCGAGATCGTGGCCGTGGCGAAACTGAAGGTCACGGTGCTGGGTGATGCCCTGTGCAAGGTGGGCACCAAGGTCGTTTTCGCGCCATTCAAGTTCCCGAATCCGGTCATGTGGCACGCCGTAGCGGCCAAGACGCAAGGCGATGAAGACAAAATCGGGACCGCGCTGCATCGCCTGGCGGATGAGGATCCGACGATCCGGGTCGAGCGGCATCTTGAAACGCATGAAACGGTGCTCTCCGGCATGGGCGACACCCATCTGGCCGTGGCCGTGGAGCGCATGAAGAAACGCAGCGGCGTGGACGTGGTGCTGAGCACCCCGAAAGTCCCCTACAAGGAGACGATCACGGCGCGCGGCGAAGGTCACTACAAGCACAAGAAGCAGTCCGGCGGCCGCGGGCAGTACGGCGAAGTGTACCTGCGTACGGCGCCCTTGCCGCCCGACGACACCGAGTGGTTCGAGAACGCCACCGTGGGCGGATCGATTCCCCACAACTTCATCCCAGCCGTCGAGAAGGGCGTGGCCGAGGGGATGGTGCGGGGCTGCGTGGCGGGGTATCCCGTGATCAACGTCAAGTCCACCGTCTACGAAGGGTCCTATCACGACGTCGATTCGTCGGAAATTGCATTCAAGATCGCCGGCGGCAGGGCTTTCCGGGAATCGATGAGCAAGTCCAAACCCGTGCTGCTTGAGCCGATCATGAAGGCCACGATCTGGGTGCCCGACCAGTTCATGGGCGATGTCAACGGCGACATGAGCCACCGGCGGGGACGCATTGTCGGGATGGACGCGGCGGACGGGATGCAGGTGATCACCGCGGAAGTGCCGCAGTCGGAACTGTTCCATTACTGCGCCGAACTGCGCAGCATGACGGGCGGACGGGGTTCATTCGAGATGGAGTTTGTGCGCTACGATGTCGTGCCGTCCAGTGTGGCCCAGAAAGTGATCGCGGCGTCCGAGAAGGTCAAGGAGGAGGACCAGGAATAGTCCGCGCGTGAATCCGATCGAGACAGCCCTGACGGCGTGCGAGTTGTGTCCCCGCCGTTGCGGGGCGGCGCGGGGGAGCGGGGGGCGAGGCTTCTGCAAGGCGGGCGCGGACCTTGAACTCTTCCGGCATGGCCGGCACGATGGCGAGGAACCGCCGGTGTCGGGATCGCGCGGATCGGGGACGGTGTTCTTCAGTCGGTGTACGCTGCGGTGCCTGTACTGTCAGAACTACCCCTGGAGCCAGGAAGGCGAGGGGCGGGTATGCACCGTGCCGGAACTGGCGGCGGTGCTGGAGGGGTTGAGGGCGCAGGGGTGCCACAACTGGAATCTGGTCAGTCCGACGCCGTGGGTGCCGTGGATCGTCGCGGCGCGGGATTTGGCGCGCCGGACGGGACCGGATCTGCCGGTCGTCTACAATACGAGCGGATTTGAACGGGTCGAGACGGTTGAGGCGCTGGCGGGTTGGGTGCAGGTGTACTTGACCGACCTGCGGTATGCGCGGGCGGACTCGGCGGCGGAGGGCTCAGGCGCCGCGGGCTACGTAGAGGCCGCGCGCGAGGCGCTCCTGGCGATGTGGCGGCAGGCCGGGCCGCTCGTCTGCGATGAGGAAGGCGTGGCGCTGCGGGGAACGATTTGCCGGTTGCTGGTGCTGCCGGGGCGTGCTGAGGAGGCGATCGATAGCCTGGCCTGGTTGGCCCGGCATGTCGGCCCGGAGATCGCCGTGAGCGTGATGGCCCAATACACGCCGGCCTACCGCGCGATCGGGCTGGACGGATGGAACCGGCGTCCAACGCGCGCGGAGTACGATCGGGTGGTCGAAGCGGTTGAAACGCTTGGCTTTGCGGCCGGATGGGTCCAAGATTATGCAAGGCCGGTGCCGGATGAACTGGTAGGATACAAGATGAGTCCGGCGTGACCGGAAGACGATGTCCGCAGGAGGGACGCCTGCGACCGAGGTGCAACAGCGAAAAAGAGCTGAGTCCAGGCTTTGAATTATAACGTGGGAAAGCGAGGAGACGATGAGCGGTCATAGTAAGTGGAAGACGATTCAGCACAAGAAGGGCGCCGCGGATGCGAAGCGCGGCAAGATCTTCAGCAAAATGGCCAAGGAACTGATGGTCGTGGCCAAGGCCGGCGGCGGGAGTCCCGACACGAATGCCGCGCTGCGCACATTGATCGCGCGGTGCAAGGCGTCCAGCATGCCCAACGATAACATCGACCGCGCCATCAAGAAGGGGACCGGGGAGATCGCCAGCGCGATGATGGAAGAGATCACTTACGAAGGGTTCGGCGATGGCGGCGTAGGCGTCGTAGTCAAGGTCCTGACGGACAACAAGAATCGTGCCGCAGCGGAAATCCGCCACATTTTCGGAAAACAGGGCAAGGGTCTTGCGGCCCAGGGCGCGGTCTCGCGCGGGTTCAAGCGGCGCGGTCAGATCTACGTGGATGCCGCCGGCATCGACGAGGAGAAACTGATGGACGTGGTGTTGAACGCGGGCGCCGATGACATGGCGCGTGACGGGGATCAGTTCGAAATTCTCACCGACCCCAACGCCTTCACCGGGGTGACCGAAGCGCTCGAAAAAGCAGGAATCAAGGCGGCGGATGCCGAGATCCGCCTCGTGCCGGACACGTATGTGCCGGTGACCGACAAGGCGGTGGCCCGGTCGGTGGTGAAGTTCATCGAAACGCTGGAAGAGAACGACGACGTCCAGGACGTCTACTCGAACATGGATCTCGATGACAGCGTGCTGGCGGAGATGGAAAAGGATTAAGCGCGGCCGTCGCGCTTAACGCCGTGGTGACGCGCATGCGGGTGCTCGGCATCGATACGTCTTTGCGATCCACGGGCCTCGGGGTGGTCGAGGCCCGCGGATCCATCCTGAAGTCCGTCGAGCAGGGCCGTGTCCATAATCCCGATGCCCGGCCGTTGTCGGAATGCCTGTGCCGGCTCGATTCGGCCATTCGCGAGATCATCGCCCGGGTTCATCCGGAGGCGGCGGCGATCGAGGACATTTTCTTTGCCAAGAATGCGCGCACGGCGATGGTGCTGGGGCAGGCGCGCGGGGTGGCGATTGCGGCTTGTGCGGCGGCCGGCATACCGGTGTTCGAGTATCCCCCGCGGCGCGTCAAACAGGCGGTGGTCGGCTTTGGCGGTGCGGAAAAGGCGCAGGTCCGGCGGATGGTCATGGCGATCCTGAAACTGACGGAGGAGCCCCAGGAGGACGCGGGGGATGCGCTGGCGATCGCGATCTGCCATCTCAACACCCGGTCCACGATTGCCGCCATGGCGCCGAAACCGATCTGATTATTCGAGACAGGCGACGATGGAACGTCGCATCGGGGGAGGGACGGCGTGTCGCCGTCCGCGGCGCGCAGCATGCGCGCCCTCCCAGCGGGTGACACGGCGGGCAACGGCCCGCATTACGGTGTGGAAAACATGATCACATTCCTTGAGGGAATTCTGGAAGACAAGCAGCCGACGCATGCGGTCCTTAATGTCGGCGGGGTGGGGTACGAGGTGATCATTCCGCTGAGCAGTTTCGACCGCCTCCCGGGAGTCGGGCAGGTCTGCCGAATCCTGACCTATGACCATGTCCGTGAGGATCTCCACCAGCTTTTCGGCTTCATGACCGAATCCGAGCGGCGTTTGTTTGTTCAGTTGCTGTCCGTATCGGGGATCGGGCCGAAGCTGGCGCTGACGACGCTCAGCGGCCTGACCCCCCGCGAACTCAGAGCCGCGATTGCCACGGGGGACGTCAAACGGTTGAGTTCCATTTCGGGGATCGGGAAGAAGACCGCCGAGCGCATGGTGCTCGAACTCAAGGACAAGTTGGGCGCCGCCGAAACGCTGGAGGCCGTGGCGGGCGGCGTCGTTTTGGATGAGGGCGATGTCAAACTGCGGGATGCCGTGATGGCGCTGATTTCGCTTGGCTACAAGCGATCCGAGGCCCAGGACGCCATCGTGAGAATATTGGGCGCCCCCGACGGCAGAAGCCTGTCCGTCGAGGATATTGTGCGCAAGGCTTTGACGCCGGGGTGATATGGCAGACGAACCCATTCGCGATACGCTGAACAAGCCTGATCAGGATCTGGATCTCAAGCTCCGGCCATCGAAGTTCCGGGATTTCGTGGGGCAGAAGAAAGCCAGCGAGAGGCTGGAACTGTTTGTGCAGGCGGCGCGCGGCCGGAACGATGTCCTGGAGCATGTCCTGCTCAGCGGTCCGCCGGGCCTGGGCAAGACGACCCTGGCCTACATCCTGGCCTCGGAGATGGGCGTCAACATCAAGTCCACCTCAGGCCCCGTGATCGACAAGGCCGGCGACCTGGCCGGCCTGCTGACGAGTCTGGAACGCGGCGACATTCTCTTCATTGACGAAATCCATCGCATGCAGCGCACGGTGGAGGAGTATCTCTACTCGGCGATGGAGGATTTCGTCATCGACATCATGATCGACCAGGGCGCGAACGCCCGGTCGGTGCGGCTCAACCTGCAGCCGTTCACGCTGGTGGGGGCCACGACGCGCAGCGGGTTGCTGTCGGCGCCGTTGCGCACCCGCTTCGGGCTGCCGATCCGCCTCGACTATTACGAGGCGGAGTCGCTGGAGCACATCGCGAAGCGGTCGGCGCGGATCCTGGACATCGACATGGACGACGGCGGCGCCCACGAGGTTGCCCGCCGGTCCCGCGGCACGCCGCGCATCTGCAATAACCTGCTGCGCCGGGTGCGCGATTATGCGCAGATCAAGGCCGACAATCGGATCACCCGCGAGGTGGCCGACCTGGCGTTGACCATGCTCGATATTGACACCGATGGCCTCGATGAAATGGACAAACGCGTGCTGGAGACGCTGTTGTTCCGGTTCGACGGGGGCCCCGTGGGGCTCAACTCGCTCGCCGTTTCCGTGGGTGAGGAGGCGGACACGATCGAGGAGGTCTACGAGCCGTTCCTGATCCAGCAGGGCTTCCTCAAGCGCACGCCCCAGGGCCGTGTCGCCACGGAGCTTTGCCGCCGCCGTTTCGGCATCGAGCCGAACGCCCGCCAGGGCAAACTGCTGTGAGCCAGAAGTCAGAAGACAGAAGTCAGGAGCCAGAATTCAGGAGTCAGAATGAAGTGACTCAGTCTCCGCGCGCCCCGGTTCTTTGAGACCATCGCCCACCATCCCTGTATGGCACGCGCAGGGGTCTTTCAATCTGACGTCTGACGTCTGACGTCTGACTTCTGGCTCCTGGCTCCTGACTAACACCCCATGCGTGCATCCTGGCCGGGTTTCGTGTAACATCCGCCCGTATGATCGATTTCCGTAATGTGTCCGTCGGCTTTGGCGCCCAGCAGGTGCTGGATGACGTCTCGTTCCGCATCAATCGCGGTGAGCGGGTCGGCATTGTGGGCCCCAACGGCGCCGGCAAGAGCACGATCTTCTCCCTGCTCATGGGTGAGATGAGTCCGGACCGGGGCGACGTGTCGGTGCCCAAAGACCTGCGGATGAGTCATCTCCGGCAACAGCTCAAGTTGCAGGATGTCGGCAACAACCTGCTGGAATACGCGGAGAATGCCGTGCCGGCCGTCATTGACATCCAGCGCGAGATCGAGCAGATCGAGGCGCAACTCGCACCGCAGACGGATGAGCGGGAGCGGGAGCGCGCGATACGCCGGCTGGGCGTGCTGCAAACCGATTTCGAGCACCAGGGTGGCTACCGGCTCAGTTCCCGGGCGCAGGCGGCGCTGGGCGGCCTGGGGTTCAGCGTGGCGGATTTCCACCGGCCCTTCAAGTCGTTCAGCGGCGGGTGGCAGATGCGCGCCGAGCTGGCCCGGGCGCTGGTCGCGGAGCCTGACCTGCTGCTGCTGGACGAACCGACGAACTTTCTCGACATTCCCGCCGTCGAATGGCTGCAGCGATACCTACGTGACTACGCCGGCACCCTGGTGCTGATCTCACATGACCGGTACCTGTTGAACTCGCTGGCCACGGTGACAATCGAGGTGGCCGGCGGGATGGTCACGCGTTACGTGGGCAGTTATGACCGGTATGTGGCCGACCGACGGCTGCGGCACGAGCAGTTCGACGCGGCGCGCGAGAACCAGGATCGGCGTCGGGAGCAGATCGAACGGTTCGTGGAACGGTTCCGCGCCAAGAATACCAAATCGTCGCAGGTGCAGAGCCGCCTCAAGATGCTCGAGAAGATGGAGGAGGTGGCCATCCCCAGCGTGACGGTTCGGGCGCCGCGCATCCGGGTGCCGCGCCCGCCGCACTGTGGGACCGAGGTGATGCGCCTGGAGGGTGCGGGCGTGACCTACGACGGGCAGACCTGGGTCTTGCGGGGCGTCGATCTGCGGATCGAACGCGGCGACAAACTGGGGTTGGTGGGCATGAACGGCATGGGCAAGACGACGCTCCTGCGCACCCTGGCGGGTCGGCTGGCCCTGAATGAGGGCAAACGCTATCTCGGGCACCAGGTCGTGATCGGTTACCAGGCGCAGGACTTCGCCGAACTGATGGACCCGCGCCGGAGCGTGCTCGACAGCCTGAAGGGAGCGGCGCCGGGCCTGCCGGAACGCGAGGCCCGGTCACTGCTGGGCGGCTTCTTCTTCTCGGGCGACGCGGTTGAAAAACCGGTGGCGGTCCTGAGCGGCGGCGAGAAGATGCGGCTGGCGTTTGCCTGCCTCCTGGCCAACCCGCCGAACCTGCTGCTGCTGGACGAGCCCACCACGCACCTGGACATTCCATCGCGGGAGGCCCTGGAGAACGCGCTGGCCGATTACGCGGGCACCGTGTGCCTGGTCAGTCACGACATCGAATTCACCCGCCGCGTGGCCAACGGCATCGTGGCCATGCGGCCGCCGGGCGTGCAGCGCTATCCGGGCGGATACGATTACTATCATGAGAAGACGGAGGCCGAGCGCCGGCAGGCGGAGGCGGGCGGGAGCACGGCTGGAAACCCCGGGGGCGAGGGGGATGACCCCAACGGCGGGGACCGGAAGAGCCTGCGACGGGAACGGGCTCTGAAACGCCAGGAAGCGGGCAAGGTCCGCAAGCCCCTTGAGCAGGCCATCAGCCGATCCGAGCGCCGCATCGCGGCGCTGGAGAAAGAGCAGGATGAACTGGCGGGCCAGCTCATGCGTCCGCAGCCGGACACCGATTTTGCGGCGGTCAATCGCCGGCTGCACGAAATCCAGATTGAACTCGAGACCTGTGTGGCGACGTGGGAAGACGCGTCGCGACAGCTGGAGTCCGTGCCGGAGGTTTGAAGGGGAGGGGACCATGACGGATGTGAAACATCGGACGGTCGGTCGACGCTGGACGCGGGCATGGGGGTGGTTGTCTCTGGCGATTGCCGCCGGCGCCGGGCTGGGCCAGGCCACCGAGTATTATGTGGGGAAGGAGGGCCATGACGACGCCCCGGGCACGCGCATGCAGCCTTTCCTGACCATCGGAAAGGCGACGGAGGCAATGGTGCCGGGCGATGTGTGCGTGGTCAGCCGCGGCCTGTACCGGGAAACGGTGAGACCGACGAGATCGGGCACCTTCGAACATCCGCTGCGTTTTGTCGCCGCAACGGGGGATACCGTGACCGTCAGCGGTGCCGAGGAATTGTCGGCGTGGCAGATCCATAGCGGGTCGGTCTACCGGGCCACCTGCCCGCCCGTGATACAGGTGTTTATCGATGATCAACCTGTTCCACCCGCCGACGGCATGCCGGCGACGACGCTTGATGCCCGCGGGGCCTGGTGGCAGGACACCAATGGCACGCTGTATGCGAGAATGCCGCAGAATGACTCCCCCTCGGCGCACCGCGTCGAAGCCCAGGTTCGCCCCTGGGGGTTTGACCTCACCGGCGAGGCCCATATCGAGGTCAAGGGGTTCAATATCTTCGCGGGCAGCCTCTCGCTGCGGGGCGCCGATCACTGTCGGGTCGAGGACTGCCACCTCTGGTGGGCTGGCGCGGTGGGTCCGGAGGCGGCCGGCATCGTGGTGGGAGGGAAGGACAACGAGGTGATGCTGACGTCGATTGTCGGTAGCGCGGGTCACGGTGTGCAATTCGAGCCGGACGCCATCAACAACAGGCTCGTCAATTGTCTGATTCGTGGCACGGGCTCCCGCGTCGCTGGAGCGGTCGGCGTGCTGGCATCGGGGACCGCCCAGATCATCCGGCAGATGAGCATCCTCGACTGCCAGGGGGGAGGGATCCTGTGCAGCAACCTGATGAACGGACGGATCGAGTACTGCGATGTGCACCACACGGGCAAGGGCGGGGGCGCCGCCGGCGCCGTGTCGCTCAGCGGCGACGGCAAAGGCACGGTCGTGGCGTTCAACTGGATTCGGGACAACCGGCGGGAGGGGGGTGACGGGGTGGTTTTTGACGCCGGCGCCGAGAACTACATTGTGCTTCGCAACGTGATATGGGGGCATTCCGGGTGCGGTCTGCGCCTTGCCGGCGGCGTGCAATACAGTTTCATCTGCAACAACACGGTCGCCTCGTGCGGTGCGGGTATCGATGCCGCGCCGGGCGGCAAGCCGCTCAAGGGCATTCGCATCGCGAACAACATCCTGACGGGGCGCCGCTGGACGGCGTCGAACGGCCGTGCCCCGGAAGGGGTGACGTGGCAGAAGAATTTTGACGGGGAAATCCCCGGATTTGTCGATGCCACGAACCACAACTTTCATCTGGCGAACGATTCGGCGTGCGTCGACGCCGGGCAGGAGGAGCCTGAGTTCACGGACGGATTCACGGGCGCGCGGCCTGACCAGGGAGCGTACGAGGCCGGCGGCGAGGACTGGACGCCGGGGTGTCGTGCCGTGGAGAATGCCAACCAGGTCGGCAAGCCCGCCATCCGGCTGGTCCTGGACTCCTCCACCCCCGGGGCGGAGATCCGGTACACCCTGGATGGCCGTATTCCCACGGTTGAGTCACTTCTCTACACCGGCGCCGTGTCGTTTGTGTGCGGCGCCAACTTGCGTGCGCGAGCCTTCCATCGCGGCATGGAACCCAGTTCCATCAGCGTCGCGCATATCCAACACGGCGACTGATCCTCTTTCCTTCGCGATTCCTTCCGTCTGCCGCAACTCCCTGCAGCCCTGACGTTGCCATGGACCGTCAGCGGGTCCCATTCGGGTTCACCGTCAGGGGAAAAATTCTCCATCCCCGTCCTCCCGCTTTGTGATATATTTAAAGTTGTAAGAGCGGGAGTAGGGGGGACATATGGCGGTGTCTGAACCAATACGAAAGCAGCCGAACGCAGCCAGCACGGTCGCCGAATCCTTTGCGCGCCGTTTGAAAGAATGGCGGCGGGAAGCGGGACTGCCTCTGAAGCACGTGGCCCGCGATCTGGGCGTATCGGTCTCGATCGTGTGCGAGTGGGAGCATGCGCACCGGTTCCCCAGCGTTGCCCATCTGGAGAGCATCGCGCACTACATGGGGCTTCCGGTGTGCTGTGTGCTCTATTTGGGACATGGCTCGTGTCCGCACGCGCGGCCGGCCGGGGCGCGGCCGGCCTCCATGAGACGCAAGCATTAGTTTGCGTCGCCGGCACGGAAACCCTTGCACGACAAAGTGACCATTCTCCTGATGGAAAGCCACGGGCGGCTGAGGTCGGAGTTGGTGCGGCGTCTGAAATCCCGATGGCCCGGGGCCCGTGTTCTGGAGGCTGACGACGGCGAGACGGGGGTTGCGCTTCACGCCAGGCATCGACCGGCCGTGGTGGTCACCGATGTCGTTCTGCCCGCAATAGGCGGTTTGGACGTGATCGCCGAGATGAAGCGGGTCCAACCGGACGTCAAGGTCATCATCTTCAGCCTGCACAGCGACAGTCAGTTCCGGGAATGGGCGCAGCAGCGGGGGGCGCTGGCCTATGTTGGTAAGCAACAGCCGCTTGAGGATATCCTCGGGGCAATTGAGGCGGCGCTGTTGCCGGCCGGGCGACCCTGAAAAAAAGGCGCGCTCGGGGGTTGCCAAAGGTCCGGGCGATCCCTATACTCCCAACCTTTCCTTTGCGTACCTGTAGCTCAATTGGATAGAGCATCAGACTACGGATCTGAGGGTTGCAGGTTCAACTCCTGCCAGGTACGCCATTTCCAACCAGTCGAAGTCCTTAACCATGGGCCCCGGCCGGATTCTCACTCCCCCGTGAAGCATGCAGGGGCCGGCAGGTCGAGCATGGTCTTGAGTCCTGGCGATACGGCCATGATCGAGCGGCAGGTGTTGATCGCGATGGCGCAGGTGGCAATGTCGCCATTCACGCCGCCGGAGATGCTGGACCGGATCGAGGGCGCGCCGTCGATTTCCACGGCATCAAGCGACTCCTTCTCGCCAACGGCCGCCCGGAAATGGAGATGAAGGACCTCCCGCTTCCCGATGAATCCGCGACCGATCTGTTCAACCCCGCAAGCGACACCCTTCGCGATAGGGGTGTAGCCGGACGTCACGCGTTTTGAGGTGATGACCGGGGCCAGGCGTTCCGTTGTTCGGGTGAGTCGCCAGTTGAGCGCGTGGGCGATCATCTGCATGGATTCCACCAAACCCACGTGGCGCAGCGTTCCCGAGGCGACTTTAGCCTTGAACTGGGCGCGGGTGAGACCCGCCCCGATCTTCTGCTGAAAGGGGATGCGGCGGCTGGACGCATCCTGTATCCGTGTGACCTTGATTCGCCGTATGTCCTGGCAGACCGAGGATAAAACCACGGGAAGATAGTCCATCAGGAAACCCGGATTGACGCCTGTTCCGACACAGGCAACCCCGTATCTCCTGCATATCCTGTCGATTCGTCGCGAAATCCCGGGCGCCCGATCCCAGGGGAAGGACAGTTCCTCGCAGGTCGACACGATATTCAGCCGTGCCATTGCCAGTTCCGCGACCTGCCCCTCAAGAGTCTTGATGCCGGAGACGGTCGTCAGGATGGCAACATCAGCGCTCTTGCCCTTGAGGGCCGTCTTCAGGTCCGCGGACACGGTGATCCCGAGAGGCTTGAGTCCGCAGAGGCGTCCGAGCTCCTGACCGGCTTTGTCCGGGGCCGGATCGACCGCCGCCACGATTCGCACGCCCTTCCGCTCCGTGGCGAAACGAACCATCTTCTGGCCGAGCGGACCCAACCCGATTTGAATGATTCTCAACATGTTCAGGCTCCTTCCAGACGCCAACGTAGCATGGCGACGGCAGCCAAACAAGTCACTGCCTGCAAACTCACAGACGCTGATCATTCATGGACAGACACCGAAAAAGATCCATGTTGGACCAAGGCCACGCTTCTTGATCACGGTGACATATAGAATGCAAGTGTCTCATGAGTAATAACTTGCGCAGGAATGAGTATGAAACACCATGGTTATTGCACCTGTCCGGGATACATCGTAAATCGCAAGAATGCCATTGTCAGCCAAGCGTGACCTCTTTATCATGCGCGACAGTCATCGTTGATTAAGGAGTGCCATGAGTCCAAGTGAAAAGATCCCGAACTTCACGGTGTTGTCCAATTCGCAGCGCAGATTCGCTGCGACCGAGCGGGTCTTGGTGGGACATATTCCGACCATCGCCATAACCCCGGTCGCAGACGGTCGCACGGGGGCGTATGAGTCAAATGTCGCCGGCACGTGGCGGATGGCGGAAAAGCTGTACAACCTGATTACGCACAATGTCAGGTTGTCCGACGGCACCCCCGTGCGGGTGGTTGTGGCGCCGGAAATCGTGTACGGACCCCGTACGGGTGCGCTGGCCCAGGAGCACTATGTGCGCGAAGGGGTCAGCGCCAATATCTGGGTGAGCCGTTCCTGGGCTTACAGCGACGAATTGATGAGCGCCTGCATGGGGATTGGCAGTTCCGAGTGGCAGCAGGCCGCCTACGGGCTGAACCAGACGGATCGTCCGGGCGCGGTGTGGTTGAAGGCGTTCACGGCCGCGATGGATGAGAAGAAGCGGCCCATTTTCTGCATCTACAATCCCGATCTCGAGGATGAATCGGGCGATCTTGCCCCCTATGTGACGGAACGCATTCTGCGTTTTGCCCGTTGCGCGGCGGCTGTGGCGGAGATGCGCGGCAAGAACTACCTGTCAGTGGGCAGCGCCTCGATGGGGATCATCGGGTCTGATGTCCGCCGCAACCTCATGCATCACTACCTGGGCATGGGCACGGTCTCCTACGACATGGTGGGCGTGAAGGGGCGCATGGAAAAGGGCCTATACGACCATGACGAACTGGAGAAGGCCTTCCAGTTCATGCACAAGAACGTGAAGATCCAGTATGGCACCGGGACCCGGCCCTTGGCGAACGACGCCCTGTTGCGTGAGTGCCTCAAGATGACGCTGATCGTGCGCGATCTGATGGTCGGCAACCCGAAATTGGCCGATGCCAAGGTCGGGCGCGCCCAGGGGTTCAAGGCGGATGTCGAGTACGCCCAGGGCTGCAATGCCATCGCGGCCGGTACGCAAGGCCAGCGTCAATGGACCGATCTTTACCCGAACTTCGACATGACCGAGTCCCTGCTGTGCAGTTCGTTCGACTGGAACGGGTTCCGCACCCCCATGGTGTGCGCGACGGAGAACGACAGCAAGAATGCGATCGGCATGTTGATCGCGCAGTTGCTGTCGGGCATGCCGCAGCTCTTTGCCGACATTCGCACAAATTGGACCGTGGCCAGCATCCGGAAGGCGACCGGGAAGGATGTGAGCAAGATCTGCCCGGAGGGCTTGATCGACAAGCGTAACTCCGGCGCCGGTTCCCTGGACTACGCCGTCGACGTGTACGGTCTCGTGAAGGGGGGCAAGAAGCTGTCGATTCAGGATGTCGCCCGGGCGATCCGGCACGATCAAGGCCTGCAGAAGGCCCTCATCGCCGAGGCGCTCAAGGGCACAACCTATCTGCCGGCGAACCTCGAATACTTCATGGGTGACGGGCTTTCGAGCCACTACACGACGCCGGGAGGCATTCCCATGACGTCGTACCGCTACAACGTCATCGGAGACCTCATGACCTGTTCGGTGGTGGAAGGCGAAACCGTGGAACTGCCGGATCCCGTTGCGAAGCACATCAGTAATGTGACGGACAAGACCTGGCCGGAGACATTCTGGAAGCCTCGCGGCATGTCCTCGTTCGAGTACATGTCCCGCATCGGGCCGAATCACGACGGCAACTCGTTCGGGCTCATCGGCGCCGACATGCTGACGATCAATGCGATGTTGCGCGTTCCGGTGGACATGCACAACGTGTCCAAGGACCAGATCTTCCGTCCCACGATCTGGGACCGGTTCGCGCAGGACGACTTCCGGGTGTGTAAAGAGTTGGGGCCGATGTACGTCTGAGGCGCGTCCGTTACAATTGACGCCGGCGACGCTCTGCCGCCCAGATCATCCAGATGCAGAGCTCATACAGTGCGATCAGCGGGACTGACAGCAAGAGCTGGGTGATGGGATCCTGGGTGGGGGTGATCACCATGGCGATCACGAGGATGATCACGATCGCATGCCGGCGTTTATCGCGGAGCTGGCCGGAGGTCACCAGCCCGAGGTGCCCCAATACCAGCAGCACGATCGGCAGCTCGAACGTGCATCCAAACGCCAGCAGGAGTTTGAGGACGAAGCCGACGTAGCTGTCGAGGGTGATGAACTTGACGGGGAAACCCATCCACTCGTAGAACCACAGCATCATGCGGATACCGGGCGGAAGCGCCAGGAAGTAGCCGAGCAGCACGCCCCCGACGAACAGGATGGCGGCCAGCACCAGGCCGCAGGTGACGGCCCGGCGCTCCCGGCGCGTCAGTCCCGGGAAGACGAACCAGGCGATGGCTGCCAGGATCAACGGGGCGCTGAACAAAAGCCCGCCCCAGAACATCGTCTGCATGGCGGCCGACACGCCGCCGGTCATGTCCATGGCGACGAGCAGCGTTTCGGGGTCCCGGCCGGCCCTTGCCAGGGGCAGCTTCAGCCAGGCGAAGATCCGCGGCACCAGGAAGGCGGCGGCGGCCATGCCGCACACCAGGCACCCGGCGCTCCAGAACAAGACGCGCCGCAGGTCCTCCAGGTGTTCGATGAAGGGCTTGATGAGGCCCGGTTCTTGTTCTTCACCCGGCAAGGTCACGGGACGTCATCTCCTGGGAGGGTGGGTTGGCGGCCGACGCGGTATCGAGTCCATCGGCCCCTGCTTCGTCGTGCAGTCCGGCATCGTCATGTCCAACCGCACGCCTGTCGGACATCGGGCTGAGGGGCGGCTCGGGCTCGACCGGGATCGAGCCGGACGCTGGAGCCCGCTCTCCGGCGGCGAGGCGTTGGGGATCAGGCATCGGGGTGTGGAGGGGCTCCTCGAACGTCCGGGCCAGTTCCTGGTCGGCATTCAGCAACTGTTCGCGGAAATCCTGTGAAGCGCGACGGAGGTCTTCAACGGTTTTGCCCAGCATCCGGGCGACGGAGGGCAGTTTTCTGCCGCCAAACAGCATCAGGATGGCCGCCAGAACGACCAATAACTCGCCTCCGCCGATGTCGCCGATCAGGGCCACCGGCAGCGGATGGGGCACAAGCGAGAGCGCATTCACGGCCTGATCATAGCAGCTTCACGGGACGTTTGGGAATTCCCCAAAAAAAAGAACCGGGGAGGCTCCCCGGTTCCTTTCCGAACAATGTCCCGTCGCTTCAATTCTGAAGAACGACGAACTCCACGCGGCGGTTGATGCGATAGGCCTCCTCGGTCTGGGCGGGATCCTTCGGCTTCTCTTCGCCGTAGCTCTTGGTCTGGATGCGATTGCCGTCGACGCCGAGGCTCATCAGGTAGGCGCGGACGGCCAGTGCCCGGCGTTCGCCCAACGACATGTTGTACTCATTGCTGCCCCGTTCGTCGCAATTGCCTTCGCACACGACGACCGCGGCGGCGCTGGCTTTGAGCATCTCGGCGATCTTCTCGACCGCCGGGCGTTCGGTCTCATCCACCGTGGCGCTGTCGAAGGCGAACAACACCGCATCGAACTGGCCTGCCACGGCGCTCTTGCCGTCGAACTCACTGCGGGGGGGCAGACCCCCGGCGCCCGCTGAATCCGTCAGCAGACCCAGATTGTCACCGTTCAGGTTGGAGGCGCTCGTGCTCTTCTTGCTCTTCCACCAGCTCTTGCAACTGGTCATGGTCAAGGCCATCGCACACACCAAGGCAATTGAAAAAATCCGACGCGTCATCATGTTTCTTGATCCTTCTGGCTGATTCTGAACAACGTTATCTCGCGCACCACGCGGGCGAGGACCACCCTCCACCGTCAGGAGTCAAACATAGGGGCGGGTCTCCCATAGTGTCAAGCATGTAAAGACGTTTTGTCCGCCCTTCCTGGCGGGTGCAGACGATGTGGCGGCCATCTGACGCCCAGCACGGGTCTTCGTAGCTGGCGTCGCCGGCGGTGATCTCGCGGTCCTCCTGGGTCTGGGGATTGATCATGCAGATGGAGTAGAGGCCGCCCCGGCGGCTGGCGTAGGCGATCCATCCGTTGGGGCCCCAGTCGGGTGAGACGTTTTCGCGGCCGCGTGAGGTGACCCGGCGGCTGGCTCCTGAAAGGCTCGTCACGTAGATCTGCGGGGAGCCCGGGCCCGCGAGATCGGAAACATAGGCCACTTGCGAGCCGTCGGGAGACCAGGTGGGGCTGGCTTCGCCGGCGCGCGGCGTCTGGGTCAGACGGGTGAGCCGGCCGCTGCCCAGGTTCTTCACATACACTTCAGGGTTGCCATCCTTCGAGAGGACCATCAGCAGATCCTGGCCACTGGGGGAGAATCCGCCGGCCATGTTGATGCCCGGGTGGTTCGCGACGCACACCCGGTTGTTGGACCGCAGATCGATGACATAGAGGTCGGGGTACCCACGCCGAAACGACGTACAGGCGATTCGTGCACCATCGGGCGACCAGTTGGGCGCCAGGGTGATGGATCGGTCGGCCGTGATCTGGCGCATCCCGCTCCCGTCGGAATCGCAGATATAGAGCTCCTTGTGGCCCGTCTGCGAGCCGATGGCCACAATGCGGCCGGCGGCGATGCCCCGGAATCCTTTGACGGCCATGATGATGTCATCGGCGACCTTGTGGGCCAGCCTTCGCGCGTCGGCGGCGGGTTCGGAGTAGGTCTTGTTCAGGACCATCGTCGATTTGGCGGCGTTGAACACCTGGCATTTGGAGGAAACGGTGCCGCCGCCTTCGCCGTACGAGCCGAAGACGGTATAGCCGGCCGGCTTGGTCAGCGTGAACCAACCCGAACGGATCAGGTCGGCTTCCAAGGTGCGGCGGAAGAGCGTTGAGGCGCCGCCGGAAGGTCCGACCAGACTCGTCAGGTCAAGGGCGGTCTTGGCCGCAGTCGTTTTGGTGACGCGGATGTCCTGCTGGGCGAAGGCGGCCGCGAGGACCGAGAACACCAGGAGGGGGATCAGGATGCGTGTCTTCATAGGGTCGGGGATTATGCGGCTCAGCCGTCGCCTGTCAACTCGAACGCCACGGTGATGCGCCGGTGAGCGATCAGGAAGTCGGACGGGATCCCATTCAGGCGGCGCACGGCGCGCACAGCCTGCATGACGGAATCATCCATGGCGGCATTGCCCGAGCCGCCCACGATGCGGCTGGCCTGAATGGATCCGTCCGGCGCCACGGTCAGTTCGACGCGCGTGGTGAGGCCGACGACGCCCAGGGATCCCGGCTGATCCCAGGATCGGTAGAGAATCTGGCGGACCATCTCGAAATAGACGGCTTCCTGGTCGATCGCGCGGCCGTCGCCGAACTTCATGTCGGTGCTGAGGATGCGGCGCAGGTCGGCGTCCGAGAGGCTGGACCGTTTGCCTGTCTTGGCCCCGTTCCTGATCGCCTTCGCGATTTCCTCGGGCGTCAGCGTGCTCCTGCGGGTGGAGGTCGGTTTCGGCAGTGTCCGGACGACCCGCTTCTTGCTGACTTCCACCTTGGGTTTCGCGGGCTTGTCCTTCTTGGGCTCCTCCTTCTTGACGTCGGGGGGCTTATCCGGCTTCTTCTCAGGGGCCGGTTCGGGGATGTCGTCCGGCTCGGGCGGCGGTTCGGGGACTTCCGTTTTGTTGACCTCGGGTTCGGGGGTGGCGTCGGGTTCCGGCTGGCCGAAGTCCGGCACCTCGACGATCAGTTCAACCGGGAGGTTGACGGCCTCCTGGGAACGGGAACACCCGCGCATGAGAGCGACTCCGGCCAGCAGGCCGACGAGGACGGCATGCGCGCCGGTCGACAGAAGGAGATGGCGGGCATAGCCGGGACGCCGCATACTCAACGTTTCCTGGCTGCTTCCGGTTGCGTGACCAGCGCCATTTTGGCGAGTTTGGCGTCGTGGAGCACGCGCAGGATGCGCATCACCTGGCCGTAGGGAATGGCCTCGTCGGCGCGAACGAGGATGACCGTGCCGGGATCGGTGCGTCCCAAGGCGAGCATCTCGGCCGTGAACTTGTCGAACGAGCAGGCATCCTCATCGATGTAGACCAGGCCCTTGGCATCGAGGGTGACCGTCTTCTTGTGCTGGGTGGGCAACGCCGGCGCCTTGCCACGCGGGAGGTTCACCGGGATCCCGCTCTGGACGAGGGGGAAGGTGATGACGAACGTGATCAGCAGCAGAAAGGTCAGGTCGATCAGCGGCGTCATGTTGATTTCGCCGATCGGACTCTGGATGCGGGATGATGCCTTGCGGGCCACGGAGGGGTCTCCCTATTCAGGTTTGACGTAGGTGCGCTCGAGGTCGTTCGTAAACTCCTCGGCAAAATTATCCATGGTCAGGCAGATGCGCCGCATGGAACTGGTCAGCAGGTTGTAGCCGATCAACGACGGCAGGGCCACGAGCAGTCCCACGACCGTGGTCAGCAGCGCGCCGGAAATGCCGGGCGCGATTTCGGAGAGCATGACGGAGCCGGAGGAGGCCATGGCCTTGAAGGCGTCCATGACGCCCCACACCGTCCCGAGCAGGCCGAGAAACGGGGCGGCCGTCACGGCGGTGGCGAGCAACCCCATGTCCTCCTCCAGGAGCGCCCCGATGTCCATGGACGCGCGCTCGGACATTTTGCGGGCCGTGTTGACCTCGAATGCCGAGAGCTGGAGCGTCTGGAGATTGGCGGGCGATCCGGTGAACAGGTCGCCGCCCCGGTTGCGGCTGCCCAGGTCGGCATGCACGGCCTCGCAGCTCTGGTGATAGATCGCCGCGAGCGGCCCTTCGTACTTGCGGGCCTGGGCGTACAGGGACAGCGGGTGCGGTTCGCGGCGGTACGCGGTCAGGAATCGTCGGGCATCCTCGCGGGCCTTCATGAACTCACGGGTCTTGGCGATCATGATCGACCACGCGAAGATCGATCCGCCGATCAGGAGGATGACCACCGCTTTGCCGAAGAAATCGGACGTGCTGAACGCATACCACACGGTCGCGGCCGCATTCGCCTGGGTGCAGACTGTCAGGGGCAGAAACATAGAGTCTCCTTGGTCATAGAAACAGAAGCACGGTAGCGCATAGGGACGGCAGGGGTCAAAGCGAAAGCAGTCCCGCAAAGCAGCCCCGTTTCCGTCGATTGCTCAATCGGACCGGCTTGTGCTAGCATCCGGCGCATGCGTAATGACATTGAATCGATTCTGGTGGTCGAGCGGCGGGAGATTGAGCGCCTGGGGATGTTCCAGGGCCTGACGCTGGACACGGGGCGTTATCTACCGACCTTGCTCGACCCCCGGAACTACCGGTTTGTGCCACGGCCCGCGGCCGAGCAGGACGAGTCGCTTAAGCAGCTCATTCCCTATTTCCTGATCACGCAGGGCGACCGCATCTGGTGCTACGTGCGCGGGAAGAAGTCCGGCGAAGAGCGACTGGTGGCCAAGGCGTCCATGGGGATTGGCGGGCATATCAACAACCTGGACGAGAATCTGTTCGAGGACGTTTATACAAGGGCGGCCGTGCGGGAGTTGGAGGAGGAGGTCAGGATCGAGGGGCCGTACACCCAGCGCATTGTGGCGTTGCTCAATGACGATGCCACCCCGGTCGGCCGGGTCCACCTCGGCGTGATCCATGTGCTGCGGGCCACGTCGGATCGCGTCACGAAGCGCGAGGGCGTGATTACCGAGTCCGGCTTCCGGTCACTCGACGAGTTGCGCGCCATGTGCGATCGCATGGAGACATGGTCGCAGATCTGCCTGGATCAGATCGATGCGCTGTTGCGTCCGTAGGGACTTTGGTGCGGCTTTCGGGGAGGGACGGCGTGTTGCCGTCCGCGGCGCGCAGCATGCGCGCCCTCCCGTGGGTATCAGGACTTCCCTCAGCCCTTGAGGTATCCTTTGCGCTTCAGCGCGGCGGCGATGCGTTCGGCGACGGGCTCATCGGTGACCTTGAATTCAAGCCCGGTAATCACCTCGTAGGCTTGGATATAGCGCCGCGCGGCCTCCAGGCGGACCGCGTCCGGCAAGGCGGGCGGGGTTCCATCGCCGCGGAAGCCCTGGGAGACGAGCCACTCGCGGATGTATTCCTTGTCGATCTTGCGCTGGTCTTTGGCGGCCTTGAAAAGTTCCTCGTACGTGTCCGAGAACCAGTAGCGCGAGGAATCGGGCGTGTGGATTTCGTCGGACACGACGAGTTTTCCGTTGCGGCGCCCGATTTCGTACTTGGTGTCGACCAGGATCAGGCCTCGGCGCGCGGCGTGTTTCACGCCGGCCTCGTATAGCGCGAAGCAGATGGCGGCGGCCTCGTCGAAGGTGCGCGCGTCGATCAGGCCCTCGCCGATGGCCTCGTCGCGTGAAATGGGCCGGTCATGCACCTCGTGCTTGGTGGTTGGCGTCAGGATCGGCCTGGCCAGTTTCTGGTCCTTCTTCAGGCCTTCCGGCAGGTCATTGCCGCAGAAATGGCGCACGCCGCGCTCGTAGTTGTACCAGGCCGATGTCTTGGTCACGCCCGTGATATACCCGCGCACGATGAACTCGAGGGGGAGCTGCTCGCATTCCTGCACGACCATGACGTTGGGGTCGGGGATGTCGATGACATGGTTGGGGGCGATCGCGCGGGTGGTTTCGAACCAGAAGCCGGCCAGTTGGTTCAAGACCTGGCCCTTGAAGGGAATGGTGCCGATGATGCAGTCGAACGCCGAGACCCGGTCGGTCGTGACAATGATGCGGCGTTCTTTCTGCAGATAGCTCTCGCGGACCTTGCCCTGCTGCCGTTCGCCAAGGCCGGCGAAGCGGGTTTCATCCAGGGTGCGGCCCAGTTCAGTGTGCAGGCGGGTCTCGGGGATCATGGGGTTCCTTTCACGGGTTAAACGGGGGAATCAGGCACGACGGAGTTGCGCGACGTACGGATACAACCGGCGGCCGGGGCAGGCGCTCGGGCTCAGGTCGCGGTGCCCGTACACGCGGGAGGGGCGAATCCGGTACTGCCGGCGCAGCAGGACAACCAGGTCGTCCATGGCGGCGACCTGGGCCGGGGAGGGGGCCTGCTTTTCGAAATTGCCGAGGAGCATGATGCCGATGTTGCCGGTGTTGGCATTCATCGTGTGCGCGCCCTCGAACGCCAGGGAACGGCCCTCCCACACGCGGCCCGAGTAGTCGACAATGAGGTGATAGGCGATATCGCCGTAGTGCTGGGCGAGGTGGGCGCCCTGGATGCTGCCGATTTCCTGGGCCACCAGCCGGGCCGAGGTCAAACGCAGCGGCTGCGTGCCGGTGTGATGAACCGTGATGCGGTTGAAAGCGCTGGCTATCTTCAAGCGGCGGTACGTCGGCTCGGCCCGGCACCACGTGGAGCGGCGGATGACGACCAGTTGCGTGCCGAGAAGGTCCATGACACTGCGGGGCGCCATGGAGCGCACCGGGGCGGCCCCGGCTTCGCGCGTGAGCCAGCAGGCCAGCGCCCCGAGGACGCCGGCCTGCAGAAAACCCCGTCGGTCAAGCCCGGTGTGCTGGAGCGGTGTTGTGCTCATCCGTGTTTTCAGGAGTGCAGGCACATGACGGTGGGCGCCACGACCCACTGGCGCCGTTCACGCAACCGGTCGAGGCGATCGACGCAGAAGCCACGGATGGTGGCCGAGAGCATCGTCACCCGGCGTTCGGCGGCCGGTGCGCCCACGACCCGGCGCGCGCCCCCGCGCAGATCGCGGAGGCCGAGAATGCCGCGTCCCTGGGCGGCATCCCAGACATCGGCGAACGAATCGATGATCGTGCGGAGGCGTTCGAACAACAGGATTTCCATGCCGCTCTCGCCGGGATCGAGCAACCGGCCCACATTCAAGATCCAGATCCGCTCGCCGGGCGCGGCGTGCCATTGCCCGGCATAGACGATGGCGCTGCCAAAGGCCCGGATGCGGCACGCGAGCGCGCGGTCGCCGCTGGCGTCCAGCGCCGTGGAAAGCAGCTCACAGAGACGCGGGGTGTCCACGGCGGCGCCGGAATCCGCCCCGGGGGCGTCAAGATAGGCCGCCACGCCGCTGGCCGCCTCCGCCACCCGGAACTGGGAGGCGAGCGCGGGACTCTCGCACACCCGGGGCACCGCTTCCAGAATACGGTCCGTCAAAATCGTATGCGATGACGCCGGTATGCCGGTGGGCGACTGCCAGATCACTTGCTCACCATCCCCTGGATTGCGTTCAGGAACTGGTTGACGTCCTTGAAGCGGCGATAGACGGAGGCGAATCGAACGTAGGCCACCTCGTCCAGCTTCTCCAGCCGTTCCATGACCTTCTCGCCGATCGTTTCGCTGGGGACCTCGCGCTCGAACTCGTTCTCGATTTCGGCGATGATGCCATCGACCATGCTCTCGATCTGTTCGGTGCTGATCGGTCGTTTCATGCAGGACCGCATGATGCCGCTGACCAGTTTTTCACGGGACAGTTCCTCGTGGCGACCGTCGCGTTTGGTCACGTGCAGCTCGGCCTTGACGACTTCCTCGCGCGTCGTGTAGCGGTGGCTGCAATTCACGCACGAACGCCGGCGCCGGATGACATCTCCGGCGCGGGAGGTTCGGCTGTCGATGACTTTATCTTCCTGATGACCGCAACGCGGACAACGCATGAGGTACCTCTTGCCTTCTGCCGGAGTAGGATACGCAAAACGGCGGGGCCGGTCAACAGGTCGCTGCGCGGTTTGAGACGGTGGTGTTCATCCTTTTGGATTGAGTTTGCGCGTCCAGGCGCTAGAGTACGGGGCAATCAACGAAAGCGGGGTATACCATGGCACGTATTTTCAACTTCAACGCAGGTCCGTCCGTTCTCCCTCTCGAAGTCCTCGAGGAGGCGCAGCGTGAGTTGGTTGACTACAAGGGGTCGGGGATGTCCATCATGGAGTGCAGCCATCGCGGCAAGGAATACGATGCCGTGCATTTGGAGGCCGTGGACAACCTGAAGAAACTGCTGAAACTCACCGACGACTACGCGGTGGTGTTTGTGCAGGGCGGGGCCAGCATGCAGTTCGCCATGGTGCCGATGAACCTGCTGGGCGCGGGACAGACGGCCGACTACATCAACTCAGGCGCCTGGGCCGACAAGGCGCTGAAGGAAGCCAAGCTGATGGGGGGGCAGGTGAACGTGGCGGGCAGTACCGCGAAGGATATCCCCACGCGGATGCCGGCGATCGAGAGCCTGAAGCTCACGAAGGGTGCCGCCTATGTCCACATCACGTCCAATGAGACCATTGCCGGTGCGCAATACAAGGTGTTCCCGAAGACCGAAGCGCCGCTGGTGGCCGACATGTCGTCGGACATCCTGTCCCGCTCGTTCGATGCGACGCAGTTCGGCCTGATCTACGCCGGCGCGCAGAAGAACCTCGGACCGTCCGGCCTGGCGGTGGTGGCGATCCGCAAGGACCTGGCGGAACGGGCGGCGGCCACGGTGCCGACCATGCTGCGGTACAAGACGTACATCGAGGAGAATTCCCTGTACAACACGCCCCCGACGTTCGGCGTTTACATGATCTGCCTGGTGACACGCTGGATGCTGAAGATGGGCACGGAGGCGCTGTACCGCCAGAACGCCGACAAGGCGGCTAAGATCTACGCGGCGATTGACGGCAATCCGTTCTACAAGGCGACGGCGGTCAAGGAATACCGGTCCGACATGAACATCACGTTCCGTCTGCCGTCGGAGGAGTTGGAAGACGCGTTCGTGAAGGAAGCCTCCAAGGCGGGCATGAAAGGCCTGAAGGGGCATCGTTCGGTGGGCGGCATCCGCGCCTCGATTTACAACGCCTTCCCCGTGGCGGGAGTTGACGTTCTGGTATCGTTTATGAAAGACTTCGCGCGCCGTAACGGCTGAGGCCGGTGGACAACCGGCTGAAGCGGTATGCGGCATTTGCTTTTTGCGCCTGTAGCTCAATTGGATAGAGTATCAGCCTCCGAAGCTGAGGGTTGCTGGTTCGATCCCGGCCAGGCGCACCATCCTGTGTTCCCTTGAGGAGTTGGAATGAGCCCATCCATTCTTCCGGCGGCACCCGCTGACGGTGTCCATGCCCCTGTTCCCCGCGAGCGCATGAGCCCGGGAGCGCGCAAGCTCCGCGACACCTACGAACGTCGGCCGGGGGCCCCGCTGTTCCATCGCGAATTCTACATCTGGTCCGAGGCGCTGGAGCGATGGAAGGCCGAGGAGGGCATGCCGGCCGATGTGCCCCAGGATCGGCTGTTCGGGTACGATCCGCCCGGCAATCACTCCCTGGGTGAGTTGGGATGGTGTGAAACGGCGTTTTCCCCCTGTTTCGAGACCCGGCAAATCGAGGACCGGGGCGATACGGAACTCGTGCAAGACATGGCCGGCCGCCATGTGCTGTATTTCAAGGGGCGCCGGCATGGCTTCATGCCTGAATATGTCGATCATCCCGTCAAGGACATGCGGACGTGGGTCGAGAATGTCAAATGGCGGATGAACCCGGCCAGCCCGGAACGCTATGCGAATCTTGAGACGCGCATGGCCGCCGCCCGCGCCGCCGCCGCGGAGGGACGGATGGTGGTGCAGAACCTGATCGGGGGCTACATGTATCTGCGCAGCCTGATCGGGCCCGAGGTCCTGCTGTACGCCTTTTACGACATGCCCGGGGTGGTGCATGACTGCATGCGGACCTGGTTCACGCTGGCCGACACGGTGATCACCCGTCACCAGCAGGCGGTCACCATCGACGAACTCTTTTTCGCCGAGGACATCTGCTACAATCACGGCTCATTGATTTCGCCGGAGATGATGCAGGAGTTCATCCTCCCGTATTACCAGCAGCTGATCGCCAACCTGAAAGGGCGGCAACTGGATCGTGGCCGGCATCTTTACGTCCAGATCGATACGGATGGGTTCGCCGATCCGGTGATTCCCGTCTACCGGGAGAGTATCGGCATGGATGTGATGAGTCCCTTCGAGGTGGCCAGTCACTGCGATGTGGTCAGGACGCGGAAACAGTACCCCGACTTGGTGATCACCGGCGGCATCGACAAGCGCGTGCTGGCCCAGACGCCGCGCGAGATTGACCGCATGGTGGAGCGGATCATTCCCGTCATGCGCGAGCAGGGCGGCTACATCCCGACGTGCGACCATGGCGTGCCCAACGATGTGTCGTACGCCAACTATCTCCACTACCGGCGGCGCTGCCTTGAACTGGGCGGCTGACCTTCCCCCGGCGTCGCATAGCCTTGGCCGCCGTAGCTTCAGCGAAGGCGGCTCCGCCCTCCAAGTCCTGCGGTCGTTTTCGTTTCGCCTGGAGGGGCGAGCTGGCGAGCCCGCTTCTTCCGGCGTCGCAAGCTCCGCCCTCCAAGTCCTTCGGTCGTTTTCGTTTCGCCTGGAGGGGCGAGCTGGCGAGCCCGCTTCTTCCGGCGTCGCATCGCCTTGGCCGCCGTAGAGCTTCAGCGAAGGCGGCTCCGCCCTCTGTGAGGATCGGCCGCTTATTGGCGCATAAGTTTGCGTTGACCCGGCAACGGGCTTGTGCGAGTTTCCTACATTAAGAGGATATTCCAAAGTATGGAACAAGCAGTCCCTGTTCGTTCGCTCAAAAAGGCGCTCGACCTTCTCGATCTGATCATTGAGGCGGACCTGTGCGAGACCAAGGCCACCCTTGGCAACCTGGCCAAGCGCATGAATCTGCGGGCAAATTCCGTCCACAACCTGCTCAAAACCATGGCGGCCTGCGGTTATGTGGAGAAGACCGGCCATGGGATCTATGTCCAGGGTTTGAAGTGCCGACAACTGGGCCGGATGAACCGGTTGACGGCACCCTCTTTTCTGGCGGTGCTTCAGGCGCGGCTGACGGAGTTGGCAACCCGGGAAGGCGAAAGCTGCCTGCTGGCCGTGCTGGTCAACGGGGCGCGCGTGGTGGTGTCGAGGGTGCAGGGCACGCAAACTATTCAGGTCTCCCATGCGATGATCGAAGACCGGCCCTTCTTCTCCCGGGCCACCGGTCGCATCCTGGCGGCGATCGCCACGGAGGATGAACGGCGGCAGATCGTCGCCCGCCAGGGCATGCCGGGCGCCCTCTGGGATGACATCTCGAGTGAAGCGGCGCTCAAGGCGGCCCTGGACGACCTTCGCCGACAAGGATGGGCTCGCGTGAATACCGCCGAGGGCGACCTGATTGGTCTGGCCTGTCCCGTGTTCGGGCCGGGCGGACGACCGTGGGGCGCAATGGGCATCTATGCCCCGGCTTTCCGGTCTCCACCCAAACGATGCGCGCGCCTGCTGAAGGCCCTGCTTGCCGCCGCCGCGGAGTTGTCTCCGGTCCTCCCGGAACGCCCCGAGTGAGCCGGCCATCCGCCTCGTTCGACGCGGCGATCCGCAAGCGGACGCCCTACAAGAATTCGACAAGAATTCATCCGTAGGGCCGCCGCTTGCCGGCGTGCCTTGCGACCGGAAAGACGGCGATCCGCATCCGCCTACGCCGGGAGGCTTCGGCGGGACAAGAGCGGACGCCCTACGAGAATGCGACAAGAATTCATCC
>CAZTAJ010000053.1:0-27080 GCA_964611575.1 uncultured Verrucomicrobiota bacterium | reverse complement strand
GCACCGGTGCCTGAAAATAAACGAAACTCACTGCCAGTTGAGAAAGTCGGGCTAGCGCCGTCGGGTAGCCGCCGAGGAGGCACTGCTGGCGCACCTGGCCGTTGGTAGCGTCGATCTTGTACAGCGTGTAGGAATTGGGCTGAGGCTGGACTCGGGTGGTTGTGTAGTAGAGGAAGTCGCCGTCGTAGGCCAGACCGGTCTGGTAAACGCGGTACCCGGCGTCGGGACCGTAGAAAGAGGACAGAATCGCGCCGGTCCGCGGATCGAGGGTGACGAATTGAGCGCGAGTTTCGTTCGTATAGCACCGGTTACCCCACAGGATGGCCGGTTTCGCGCCCCCGAGCGCCAGGGACCGGTCACCCAGCAACTGGGCGGTCGCGACGCTGTCGTTCTTCTCAAGGTCGAACACGGCGTTGCGCATGGCGACCAGGACGTAGTCGCCCGCGCTCGTGGTGACGACCGCATAGACCGGGCCGCCGGTCGAGCGGTATTCCTCCACCGCCAGCCCCGCGTTGCGATGCGGCGCGCCGACAGCGACCAGGGTTCCGGCGCTGTCACGCAGTTCCAGCCGCGTTGCGCCCTTGGCGCAGACGGTGACGTGGTCACCGGCGGCGGTGGCAAGGCGATACCAGTCGTTACTGTCCGCCCCGGCGGCGTTGGCGAAGACTGTGCCACGGCCGGCGTCGCCGGGCAGCGCGATGACGCTCGCGGCGAGGTCCTGCGCGGTGGCGAGGGTGTTGTGGAGGTCGCTTTCGGCGGCGGCGTTGAGGATCGGCCGGAGGATGTAGCGGCCGATCGAGCCCGCGTCGCTCCCGACGACCATTGTGTAGACGCCCGTGGTGGCGATCAGCCAGGTCTGGATCACAGCGCGCTGGCCCGCCGTTGCCGCCGTGGCGGTCACGATCTCCGCTCCGGCCGGATCCAGCAGTGCGACGGACGGTCTGAGGCCATCATCCACGGGCGTGACGGCGACCGTCAGGGTCTGCGTGGCCGCGACGAACAGGGTGAAGCCGTCCGTGTCGCCGCCGGTGCTGATCTCGCCCGGCTGTTCGGCGGTGTAGATCAGGCTGCCATGCGGCTCCCGTGGCGCCAGGGCCGATGGGAACGCGACGGTGCCGAGGTCGAGGTCGATGGTCCCCGCGTAGGCAACGTTCGGGCTGCCGTGGACGTCCACGAACGCGCCTTTCTGTGCGGACAGGTACAACGGGCCTTCAGCGGGGGGCAGGTCGCTGATGGCGAAGGAGAGGGTTTGCGTGTCCACGACCGTCACGCCGGTCACCGCGCCCTGACTCAGGACCAGATCATTCGTGCTGATGCTGGCGGCATCGACGGTCTCGCTGAAGTGGAGGACAATCGTGGAGAGCGGCAACGTGACGGTCGAGCCATCAGCCGGCTCGGTGGCGGTCACGGTGAGCGGGGCGAGATCGTGGTAGAAGGTGGCGGCCCAGGGGAAATTCCCGGCATCGTCGCGCGCACGCCGGATGGCGTTCTGGGCGATGGCCATGGTCTGCGGCCCCTCGTTCGTGACCGGCGACGTGTTGAAATGGAAGCTGACGACGCGATTGGTCCCGGTGAGTTCGAAGGTGTCGGCGGGGATGCCGTTCACCGTCAGGTCCGAGGCGGCCACGGAGTTGGTCGCATACGGATCGCTGAACGTCACGACGAAGTCCACCGGCGGAACGGGGACGGCGCTTTCGGCGGCCGGCTCGCTCCCCACAACGTTCAGGCCCACCTTCACGTACAGGTTCTGCAGGTTCAGGCGGCCGCCGGTGATGCACTTGCCGGCTAACGCCGGCAGCGGATCCACGCTATCGAGCAGGGCCTGCTTCACCATGGCGTAGGTGGAACCGGGACTGATCGCGAACGCGAACGCGACGGCGCCGGCCACATGCGGGCAGGCCATCGAGGTACCGCTCGCGGACGCGTAGCCGCTGCCCGGAACGGTGCTCAGGATGCCCAAGCCCGGCGCCGCCAGATGCACGGTGGTCAGGCCGTAATTTGAGAAATAGGCCAGGTGATCCCGATTGTCCGATGCCGCGACGCCGATGAAATTGTCGAATTCCGTGCTGAGGTTGACGGGATAGTAGTAGTGGAGGTCGTTATTGTCCGTATTGTTTCCCGCGGCGCAGACGACCATGATCTGATTCGTCTTCAGGACCTGGGCCGCGTCGCGCGTAATCAGGTAATCCGGATCGTTGGTCGCCCCTTGCCCGCCATAACTGTTGCTGGTCGCCCGCAGATTGATGCCATGGCCGCCCTTCATCATGGCCGCGTAGTACCACGCCTCGAGGATGACGCTCATCGCTGCGCTCCCGGAGCCGTCCCCAAACACCTTCAAGGACATGATGCTCACGGCCCAGTTGACCCCAACCACCCCGAGCGCGTTGTTGCCCACCGCCCCGATGCTGCCGGCGCAGTGCGTACCATGCCAGTGGCCGCCCGCGCTGTCATTGTCCTTGCCGGCGAAATCCCAGCCGTGCACGTCGTCGACGAAGCCGTTCCCATCGTCGTCGCGCCCGTTGGTGGCTTTGTCGTGCCCCAGCGCATCCAGGCCGCTCTCGCCGGGGTTTATCCACAGGTTGGCGGCGAGGTCCTCGTGCGTATAGCTGACGCCCGTGTCGACGACTGCCACCACGATATCCGTGCTGCCCGTGCAGTAGTCCCACGCGGCCGGTGCCGAAATGATATTCATCCCGTACAGTTCGTCCGCGAGGTAGCGCGGATCGTTCGGGGTCAGGTTCAGCCGCATGATCATGTCCGCTGACACCTGCCTGACGTTGCTCTCGGCCGCCAACGCTTCGCGCATGGCATCCATGTTTGCCGGACGGGTGCCATCGAAGGCCACCAGCACGAGTTTCGAGAGTTGCTTGACCTCGCGGATGCTGCCGCCATTTTGGGCCACCACCCCGGCGATGGTCTGCTCCGTGAGGCCCGGCCGCAGACTCACGACCAGATGATCCGCGGTCATTTCCCGCCGCGACAGCAACTGTCGCCCGTCCGCCGCGTAGGTTTCCTCGATCCTGACCAGGGGATAAGTCAGCCCCTGACGCCGGGTGATCCACACGCGTGTGAGGGTCCCGTCATCCGCCGTCCGTTCCTCGCCGCTGACGAACGTGTCCGGGCGTCCCAGATCCTGGAACGGCTCCGAGCCGAGCGGTTCCGCGTTCGCCGCAATACCACGGGGGGCGGCACGTTTCGGCGCGGTCGTCAACTGCTTGAAATCGTCGGCGGTCAGCGGTCGTCGTGACACCACGGCCGCGGCGGCGCCTCCCGTCTTCGCCGGTTGCGACGACGCCATTCCGGCGGAGGGGTTTTGCGCGGTGGGTGAAACCGGTGTGGTCGCGGGCCGGGCGAACTTTCCCGTCGACACCGCTGACGATTCGGTGGTTGCCGTACGATCGGCGGTGACGGGCGTTCGTCGCCCGCTGTCCGTTGGCCAGAGGGCATAGAGGGCGAATCCTCCCAGCGCGGCTGCTATTATGACGACACCAAGTCTGGAGATAATTCTTCTCATGGTTACTGACCCTATGCCACGATGATCTGCCGTTCTTGGTCTGCTGCGGTTCCGCCTGAGCAGGACTCGCAAGAAAAGCATGGACATATTTCTATCATTGATGTAGAAATGATGCAAGAACAAACAGGAGTTATGTAGAACATGGCCCTTCGCAAGCGAGTCAAGCACGAGAAGATTGTGGCGGACGTGACCGCCTCCATCCGTAAAGGGGAACTGTGCTCCGGCGATCGGCTCCTTCCTTTCCCGGAGCTGTGCCGCCGGTACGAGGTGACGCAGTTCACGCTTAACAAGGCGCTGTCGGAGTTGGCTAACGCCGGGCTGCTGGTGCGTCAACGCCGTCTGGGTGTGTTCATTGCACCGGGCGCACTCGATCGGGTGCGGTCAACGCAGGACGCTTCGGTCCCTGCGGATTCAGGAACGCCTCTGGCGAACGGATCGACGGCTCCGGATATGGCCGCGCGGCACGATGTGCTCACGTCGATGCTGCACTTCGACCCCCATTCAGCCGGGGCGCGGATTTCGCTTTTCGTGACGGATGGCTATCCGGAACAACTTGCGCTCTGGAAAGCCGTCCTCGACGGGTTCGAGCAGGAGCACCCGCGCTGTCGTATCACCTTGGATCACGTGGACGAGGATCACCAGGCGAGCTGGCGTCGGGCGGCGCAGGCCGACATCGTCATTGCCACCCCGGGGATGCTGCGCGGCCTGGGCTCCGATCACATGCTGCCGGTGACCGACCTCTCCGCGTTCGGCCTGGACCCGCGTCGGCTGCATGCCAGCGTCGCGGATTATGTTGAGAGACGTGCGCCGCTGGCGGGCGTGCCGTTCGCCCTCGTACCGATGGTGCTTTACCTGAACACCCAAGCGGCTCAGCGGTTGGGCATCGGGGCCCTGCCACAGGACAGCGTGACGGAATTCCTTCTGTCCTTGGCCGAGGCCACCCGGTGCGCAAACCCGGAGGACCGGCGTCCCTTGCTCTGCGGAAACCTGTTCATGCTTCTGTCGCAGGAAGGCGCCCTGTCGTTGACCTCTGACTTAAGGATCGCGTTCGATGCGCCCCGTGCGCGGCGTGTGATCGAAGCGGCGCGGCAGTTGGTCGAACTTGCCGGGCCGATTTCGTACGGGGATTTCGAGGACCTTCTGGCGGGCCGCCAGGCCGGCAGAGCGAACGGCTTGTACTTCTCGTTGTATCTCAAGGCATACGCCAGATTTCCCTGGCACGCCCAACCGTTGCCTGTCGCCCCCGGCGCCACAGGGCCGGAAATGCCCATGCTGTGCTGTGGAATCCGCCGGGAGACGGCCTGGTTGCCGGAATGTATGAGCCTGGTTCACTACCTGTGCCAGGAACGTGTACAACGCCGCCTTGCCTCGCTCGGCCACTGCGTTCCCGTCATCGCGGCTACCGCCTTCGAGCGGGACCTGGTCGCCCGGTATCCGATCTCCGAGGGGGAGATGCGGCGGGTCCTGAAGCAGGGCTGCCTTTGTTGGTCTGAGACACCGGAGAACCAGAAGCTGCATCACGACATATGGCGGATCGGCTTCCAGGCCGAACAGGCGGGTGATCCGGCCACCGAGACGTTGGCCCGAGTGGACGTGGTCTACCGGCAATACTGCAGCGCGAAAAACCGACCATGCAACGCCGGCGCGGATTCAAAGCTTTGATCGTCCCGGGGCTTCTCCTGATGGCCACGGCGATCCTCCGGGCCGGTGAGGCGCCTGTGCCGCCGGCCTCCGAACTCCGGAGGATGGTTGGGGTCTACGCGGCTTACCAGGCGCTGCCGCCCCTGGAGAAGGCCGAGGCGAAGCGGCCGGTATTTGACCACGCACCGCTGACCGGGGAAGAAGCGGTGCAATGGCGCCGCGCTTTGTGGCAGGCATGGCTGGAACATCTCAGGGCTCCGCCGGTTCTGCCAAAACCAAGCGGCCTGAACTACCCCACGTACTGGAACAAGACCCCGGGCGTCCAGCGCGGGTACGTGCAGGCCGACTATTGGGAGACCGAGACCACCAAGACGAATCTGACCATGCGCTTCGGTGCCGTCACGTTCGGCGCCAAGCCTGAGAAAGGCTGGCCGGTGTACATCAACCTGCACGCCGGCGGCATTCCCGCCTCGGAGAACGATCGGTCCTGGGTGATCGCCATGAACCAGTACCCGATCAAGCAGGGGCTGTATGTTTGTCCACGTTCCGTCGTCGACATGATCGAGAGTTGGTACGACCCGCGGAGCCAGGTGCTCTTGGAGCAGCTTATCGCCGAACTGCCGACGACCTGGGAAATAGACCCGAACCGCGTGTACCTGATGGGGTACTCGATGGGCGGATGGGGAACCTTCCACCTCGGCCCGTGCATGCCGGACCGCTGGGCCGCGGTTGCGGCCAGCGCTGGCGGTGGCTTCACGGGCGCCCGGGGACGCTGCGCGCCGGACAATCTGCGCAATGTGCCCATGCTGATCCAGGTCGGCGCCGAGGATCGCGACTACGGACGCTATCCCTTGTCCAAGGCGTTCGCGGAGGCGCTCCGCGCGTTTCACGGCAAGGATCCCGCAGGCTACATGGTGGAATTCAAGGAGCACCCGGGCAAGGGGCACCAGATCAATGACCGCGACACCCCTCAGTGGTTGTCAAAGCACACCCGTGACCCGATCCCCATGCGGGTCGTCTGGCAGCAGCCCATCCTCCCACTGGACGAGGGACGGGTGGATCTCGCCCAGATCGTGAGCGAGAATGACGGCTTCCGTGAATACTTGCGCCATCGCAGCTACTGGCTGCGGAACGAGACCCCCATGCCCTTCCAGCGCGTGGTCGTCAGCCGGGACGGCAACACCTTCCGCATCGAGCAGTCCAAGCACATTGACCGCCTCACCATCCTGCTCGACGACCGGATGGCGGACCTGGACCAGCCGGTGCGCGTGGTGGCCGGCGACAAGGAACTCGCCAGGGTCGTGGTCAACCGCACGGTCACTGCGCTGGTCGCCTCCCTGGTCGAGTACCGCGACCCGGAGCTCATGTTCTGCGCCGATCTGACGGTCCAGGTGCCGTAGCCGAGTGTCAACGACCTTACAGGGCGGGTCTGCTACCCCCCCACCGTGTTTCTTTGCGTCAAAATGTGTCAGGTTCCGTCAACTCGTGGAACATACAAGAGGAGGGATTATGGACAGACTGGGGCAAGTGACGGGCGAATTCGTGGCCGGCAGGCACGCCCTGTATGGCTTTATCTACGGCTTGGTGCGTAATACCCACGATGCCGAGGATATTCTGCAGGAGGTCTGGGTGCGTTTCTTCAGCGCACTCGAAAAAGGCGTCGAGATTCAGAATCAAGCCACCTGGTGCCGGGGTACGGCGCGGAACCTCATCCTCCATTACTGGCGCGACCGGAAGGCGGACAAGGTGGTCGTGGATCAGGAGTTGCTGGACCTCGTTGCGTTGGCCTTTACCGAACAAGAAGGCCATCGCGATTACTGGCTGGCGCGGCAACAGGCGCTCAAGGAGTGCATGGCCATGCTGCCCGTGCGCTCAAAACATTTGCTCCGGCTGAAATACGAAGAAGGACTCTCCGCCCAGGCCGTGGCAAAGCGCCTCGTTCAATCCGCCGACGCCGTGATGAAGGCGTTGTCGCGCGTCCGTCAGGCGCTCCGGGAGTGCGCCGCAAAGAAACTCGAGATCCAGGGGGTCAGCGCATGAAGACGATCGAAGAACTGCTGCTGGCCTGGGAAAATGGAGCGTTAAGCACCGAAGACATTTCGGAGTTGAAGCAACGGTTGACGGCTCCGGAAGCCCGCGCGCAACTCGTGGAAGACTGGCTCCTGCATGGCGCCATCTACGAGGGCCTGCGCGAGGAGCGCGCCGTGCAGGAGTCGTCTGCGCTTCCGGAGGAAACGCGTGGCGCTGTTGTGAAAGCCCCGGTCTGGCGCTGGTTCGCGCTTGCCGCCGGGATTATAGTGGCCGTGTTGGCGGGCCGGCAGTTATTCCAAACGCCCAAGCCGTCGGTGGTCCGCGCCATTCCCGCGCCCGCCCCGTCGCCTGAGACCCGCCCCGTGGCCGGCCTGTTGACCCGGACCGGCGGGGAGGTGTGGGTGGCGCCGGCCGGTCGGACGAATGCGAACCCGGTCAGCGACGCCCAGGCCACGCTGTACGCTGGAGATGCCATCCGGACGGGCAGCAACGCGGTGGCGCGCTTCACGTACCCGGACGGCTCGTCGCTTGCCATTTACCACGATACCCGGTTGGTGGTGGGGCTGACCAATTCCGCGCTCCGGCTTGAGGTGGCGTTCGGGGCCGTGGATGCGGCGATCCGCCCGCAAGCGGCCGGCCGGGACATGCTGGTGACGACGACGTTCATGCGCTCGGACATCATGGGCACGCAGTTCCGGCTGATGGTCGATTCCAGTTCCGCCTGGCTCGGCGTGCGCGAGGGGAAGGTCGAGGTCACTCGCGTTTCGGATGGGAAGAAGATCCAACTGGGGCAGGCCAACTATGCCGCCGTCCATCCCAAGTGGCCGTACATGAAGATGAATCCCCTGGTGTGCCCGGTCTGGAAGGGTGTGTGCCAGCGGGCGGCAGGGACGGCGTATCCGTGAGGTTCGAATATAAAGGCAGAAATCGGACCATGAAGAGCGCGATACCCGCACCCAAGAGACTGATTGTCGTTTGCGCGATGCTGATTGCCCTGGTCCTGGTTTGGTTGGCATGGCCCCACGCGGGCCAGCGGGCGGACGGACAGGGGGATGCAACGTCTGTCGCTGCACCTGCCGCGCCGGTCTCAGTCCCGCCGCCTGCTCCGGCCATTGCTCCGCGCCCCGCGGTTCCTTCCGCTGCGCTGGCGCGGGCGATACCGCCCGCCTCCCTCGCCTCAATCCAGACGAACACCGCGCCTGTGACCGCACCGGTTCGGGCGGAGCCGTCCGAGACGGTGGCGGAGGAGGACCGTGCCGGCGCAGCGGGCGAGACGCTGCGCGTCCGCATCGTGCGGGATGATTCCTTCAAGTACCCCCTGATTCGCCGCGAGGAAACCCTGCGGGCGGATCCGAAGGGCGGCGCCGCCACCGTCGTCAGTCGCCGCGCGATGGTGGCCGATCATGTTGTGGTGATCCTGCAACCGGGGAAGACGCCCGAAGACCTACGGGTCATTTTAAACTCCCTCGGCGCGACGGTGCGCCGGGTCATGCCGTTGTCCGGGTCGGTGTTGGTGGCGTTTGACGGAACCGTTCCAGCCCATTTCGACCGGGTCCTGAACGGCATTCTGGCCGAGAAAGCGCTCGTGGCGTCCGCTTCGCCGGACCAGATTGTGCAGGCTCTTGAAACGCTGCCTGACGATCCGATGTTCGGGCAGTTGTGGGGTTTGCGGAACACGGGACAGATCGGCGGAACCCCGGGGGCGGATATCTCCGCCGCGAAGGCTTGGGATCTGGCCACGGGCCGGTCGAACATCGTGGTGGGGGTCATCGATACGGGCATCGACTACACGCATCCGGACCTCGCGGGAAACATCTGGCGCAACGCGGGCGAGACCGGGACGGACGGCTTGGGTGCGGACAAGCGCACCAACGGGATCGACGACGACGGCAACGGCTACGTGGACGACTGGCAGGGCTGGAACTTCGTGGCCAACACCAACGACCCGAAGGACGACCACTTTCACGGCTCGCATTGCGCCGGCACGATCGGTGCCGCCGGCAACAACGCCGCCGGCGTGGCCGGCGTGAATTGGACGGTCCGGCTGATGCCTCTGAAGTTCCTGAATGCCTCTGGTTCCGGGGCGTTGTCGGATGCCGCGGAGGCCATCTGGTACGCGACGCGCATGGGGGCGAAACTGACCTCGAATTCCTGGGGTTCCCGCGGGGGCGGCGGGTACGATGCGGGGATTGAGGCCGCTGTCCGGAACGCCGACACCAATGGCTGTCTGTTCGTGATCGCGGCCGGCAACGACGGCCTGAACCATGACATTACGCGGTATTATCCCGCCGACCTGAACCTCAGCAACATCGTCTGCGTGGCGGCCACGGACCGGCGCGACCAGTTGGCCTCGTTTTCGTGCTTCAGTTCCAATTTCGTGCATGTGGGGGCGCCGGGCGTGGACATTGTGAGCACCGTCCCCAACGGCGGTTACAGGACCTTGAGCGGCACCTCGATGGCCACGCCGCACGTGGCCGGCGCGCTGGCGCTGATGTGGTCCGTCGATCCCGGCGCATCCTCCAAGTGGATCCGCCAGCAACTCCTGGACAATGTGGATCCCGTCCCGGCCCTGCAGGGGCGCACGAAAACCGGCGGGCGAATCAATGTCGAGCGCGCGCTCGGCTCGAGAACGGCGGCGCTGGCCGTGGCGGAGACGGCCGTCAACGACGCGCTGGGCAACAACGATGGTTATGCGAACGCCGGGGAGCGCGTGGCCCTCCGGCCGCGTATTCGCAACTATGGGTTCGTCGCGGCCACGAATGTGACGGCGACCCTGATCGGCGCCGACGGTTATGTGACGGTGCTCACGAACACCCACGCGATCGGAACGATCCAGAGTCGAACGTCCGTCTGGGATACCGCCGGGTTCCCGCTGGCGGTCGCCTCGAACTGTCCCGCCGGCCACAAGGCCACCTGGACGCTGACCCTGGCGGCGCTCGGCGGCCAGAGCTGGACGCAGGCCGTCGCGATGTGGGTCTGGAACAGTTCGACGGTATCCGGCCAGGTGACGGACCTGGAAGCGACCAATGCGCCGTTGCCCGGCGCCACGGTGAGTTACCAGGGGCCGGTGAGCGGTTCGGGGGTGACGGACAGCAACGGCCTGTATCGCCTCTCGCCGCTGATTGACGGGACCTACACCATCAAGGCCGCCTATCCGGGGCGCGCTTCCGAGACCCGCCAGGTGACGGTGCCACCCGACCGCGCTGCCGTCAACCTGGCGCTGGGCGATCCGGACTTGACCGGGCTGCCCGCCGCCATCGAGTGGAGCGTGCCGCAAGGGCAGACCGTGCTGAAGACGCTGTCCCTGGGCAACTCCGGGTCGTCCCTCCTCGTGTGCGATTTCAGCAGCGACCAGGCTTGGATGACGCTATCCGCCCCGAGCGTTCAACTCCCGCCGGGGCAGTCGACCAACCTGACCGTCGAGCTGGTCCCGCTGGCGCTGGGAGTCTACCGGGCCACGCTGACGGCGATTGCCAACGATCCGGACCTTGCGACGGCGTCGGTTCCGGTGACGGTGCGGGCGGAGGCGGCGCCGGTGATGGCGCTGGCGGAGGTCGTGGTGGACGATTCCGCCGGCGGCGATGGGGACGGCTGGCTGGAGGCCGGGGAAGATGCCATTCTGAGGGTGCGGTTGCGCAACGCCGGGGAGGGGGCGGGCGCAGATATCCGCGCCGTGCTCTCCGACGATGTCTATGTGCAGGTCACGGGGGATCGGGAGGCGGTCTACGGCGCGGTCCCTGCGGGCGCCGCAACACTGGGCGCCTTCGTCGTGCACGTGCCCACCCATGCGCCCTCCGGGCACGACGCCCGCCTTGCTTTGAGCGTCACGGACAACAGCGGCCTGAACTGGGACCTGGCGCTCTCGTTCAGGCTGGCGCGGTACGCGACGATGAGCGGGGCGGTGCAAGGGCCCCTGGGCGAACCCGTCAGCAACGCACTGGTCCGGGCGTTCGGACCGGGGTCATTCGAGGGCCGCTCCGACGCCTCCGGCGCGTTCCGCCTGACCGGACTCACAGCCGGGCGGTACGCGGTGTCGGCCCTGCGCGCGGATTTTGCGCGGAGCCCGAGCCTCACGGTGGATACGCCGCCGGACGTGTCGGGGCTGCTCCTGACGATCGATCCCGGCTTGAAGACGGGACCCGCGTGGGGCTGCGGCGGCGGGAACGCCCGCCGGGACGGCCGGGGGCCGGGGGTGGGCGGCCGCGAGTATGTCGAGAAGTTCTGGCTGCCGTACGGAACGAGCCCCAGCAACGCCTACTACAGCGCCAGGTGCGATCAGGTGGTGGTCGGAGGCAGCGGCGCCATCTTTATGAACGTGTCCAGAAAGGGCATTGTGTCGCTCAATCCGGACACCCTGACGACCAACTGGATCTACCAGGAGTCGAACCCGGACGTGAATTGGAACTATCCGAACACGGCTCCCTATCACTCGCCTGTCCTGGGTTTGGACGAAAGCGTATTCCTGTTGTCGGGTGGCGACACCACCTCCATCACCGTCCGCGCCATCTCGCCCGGCGGCGCGCTGCGTTGGACCCGGCAGTTCACCGGCACGCTTCTCGGGGGAGGCCAGTTCGTGTCCGGATATGCGGCCGTGTCGCCGTCCGGCGTCCTGACGTTCGGGTACGCGGCGGGGCAAGTCTGCCGTGTGGTGGGTCTCGATCCGGCCTCCGGTTCCACCGTGTTCGAGCGCCAGTGGGTCGAACTCGCCGCCCAGCCGTGGGCGTTCGTGGGTTTTGCCATCGATGACGACGGGCTGATCTACGTCACGCATCCCTTCTTCATCGAGATTCTCGACAGCGCCGGGCAATTCGCCGGTTCGATCGCCGTGCCGCCGCAGTACGCGGGCGTGGGCGCCTTGGGCAACGGCGGACTGAGCGGGTGTCCCGTCATCGGCCCCGAACAGGTTTACGTGTTTCAAGGCAGAAACTCCGCGCCGAACTCCCGGCTGATGGCGTTCGACAAACGTGAGCGCGCGCTGGTGTGGACCCGCGATTTCCCGGCGGAAACGTGCTGGTCATCCCGCATGAAGCTGGCGGTCGGCCAGGACGACAGCTCGTTGTTCGTCGGCTTGGAGGAGCGCTACGGCGGTGAACTGGATCCCAGTCCTGACGTCAACCAGAGAATACCGCCGGCGATTCACGCGCTCGATCGTCGCACGGGCGACCTGTTCTGGAAGGTCAATGTGACGAACTACCTCGGGGGGCGGACCCGATTGCGCAGTCTTCTGGTCGATCGGAACAACACCCTCTTCGTCTCGACCGACGAACCCGCCTATTCGGGTTTCACCTCCGGTTACGCGCGGGCCTACGACGGGGCCACGGGAAGGGAGCTCTGGCTTTCGCCCACCAACGGCGCGTGGGGCGGTCAAACCGTCTTGATGAACTACTTTCTCGCCATGGGCCCCGATGGAACCCTCTACTACCCCTATGCCAGTTGGTTCGGAGACGCCCTGCGGGCCATCCGGGGCTCGACCAACCAGATCGCGGGCGTCTGTCCCACCGTGCGGCCGTTCCTGTCCGTCACGACTGTCGCGGCCGGCGAGCCCGTCCACTTCTCCGACGGCGGATCCGTGGCGCCGGGCGGGCAAATCGTGAAGTGGTGGTGGGATGTGGGCGAGGACGACGTGCCGTTGGCGGGCCGGCTCCTGAACACGACCGCGACCCTGGGGACCTTCGACTTCTCCTATCCCAGGCCCGGTCGTTTTCGCGCGACGTTGTATGTGCAAAGCGACGTGGGGCTGGTCGGGACGGCCTCGGTGGACGTGACCGTGACCGGAGTGGCGCGGGACGTTCAACTCGACGCGGCCGACGCCGTGACGGTGTATTGCGGCGGCGAGTTCGGCTCGTTCTGGGACGGCACGCTGGCCCTGGGGACCCATTACGCGGCCTCGCGCGCCGCCTCCAGCGTCAGCGCCATTAACTTCTCGATTTCCTACGTGAAGTTCGATCTGGGCGCCCTGGGCGATTGCGCGCTGGTGGGCAAAGCGGTCTTGCGGCTGCCGAACACCGGCTACAATGGCCTGACGCCGCGGATTCAAGTCTACGCGATGGCCGACGACGACTGGCGGGCGACCGACCTGAACTACTACACCGTGCGGCACCTGGATTTTCTGGGCACCCGGCGCGTCACGGACGTGGGCACGGCGCTGACGCCGCTCATGGAACGTCTCAGCCTGGGCACCGAAACCTGGCTGGACTGCGACCTGACCGCCGCGATCCGCGCGCACACCAACCGGCAGTTCTCCCTGGTGATCTACGTGCCGGACCCGCCCCAGAGCATCTACAACGCGAGTAGCGCTTACGAGTTCGGCAAGCCGACACTGTGGGTGCAGACCCGTTCCCTGACGGCGTCCCCGACGGTCTCGGTTGCCGCGCCGCGCCATGCGGCGGCCGGGAGTCCGGTCCCGTTTGCGGCGTCCATCGTGGACGGCGACGGGAGCCTCGTGTCCGCGCGGTGGACGTTCGGCGATGGCGCTGCCGTGGACGCCGCCGCAACGCGGGGCGTGACGAACCACGTCTTCGCCGCGCCGGGCCTCTACCGCAACGCGCTGGTCGCGCGGGACAGCAATGGCCACGAGATCGAGAGCGAGGCGGTGGAGATCGCCGTGCATGGCACGAACGCGGCCGCGCTGACCGTGCCGCCGGCCGTGGACGGCTACGTGGATGGCGCCTTTTCCGACCCCACGCTGGTCCCCAACCGGATCTTCGCCGCGCCCATCCACACGTTCGGGCCGTTGCTGCTTGCCGGCATGGCCTTCGACTCGCCAACCTCGTGGGCTGCCCTTTCGAAGCTGGCGACGTATCTGAAGTTCGAGAACGGGTTCCTGCCGCCCAACCGCCGGACCGTGGGCGGCACGCTCCGCCTCCGCCTGACCCAGTACCAGGGAACCGGGTCAACCACGTTGAAGTTGTACGGCCTCTCCAACACGAACTTCACCGCGCGGACGCTTCGCGCGTGGGGTAGCGACGGGATCATGCCGAACTACGATCCCGCGTCCAATCGGGTCACCGGGGTCGGCCTGACGGCATTCCTGCTGGCAACGAATACGATTTCGGCCGGCAGCATTGGAACGTTGAGCTTCGATGTGGGCGACTATCTGCGCGCGCACGACCGGCAAACCGTGGCGTTCCTGCTGGTGAACGAGACCACCAGCACGAACTCGGTGGCCATTATGGGGAGTTCCCGCGGAGCCCAGTCGGCTCCGGCGCTCGAACTCACGGTGGAGGAGGTTCCACTCTGGACCCTGATCGTCGCCAAAGCGGGCAATGGTTCGGTCAGTCCGGCGGCCGGCAGTTACCCCATACCGGTCGGCGACAGCACCAATGTGGTGGCCACGGCTGACGAGTGGCACCGCGTCCAGTCGCTCACCACCAACGCTGTGGCGATTGCTGCGGCGGACGGCGTGAAAGGCTACACCCAGTCCGTCGCCTCGTTGACCGCGAACCTGACCAACACGGTCGCGGTGACGTTCACCCAGCCGGCCACGATGGGCGGCCCATTTGGGACGGTACCGACGGCATGGCTGTCGCAGTGGGGCACGGAGGCTTACGTCCGGGACAACCTCCACACCAACGACTACAATGTGGGTACGAAGTACCTGCTCAACGTCGATCCGACGACCAACGAAACGGTGGCTTTCCGCATGGATGCGCTCGCCGTCTCCGGCGCTGAGGTGGCGGTGGTCGCGAAGTTGCTGGTCAACGAGGCCGTGCACCGGACCCTCTACGGGACCGTCCGCCTCTACGGCTGCGACGTCCTCTCGAACGACTGCTGGGCGGCGGCCCCGTTGATCGCGTCGACGAACGTCCCGCCGCCCGGCGCGGTCTTCGACGCCGAGGGCAAGGTGACTTTCACGTTTTCCGTAGGCCCGGCGACCAACCGGTTCTACCAGGGCCGGATCGAATAGAAAGCCCCAGTGACAATGAAAGCATGGATGTGGGATGATAGACCGATGATGTTCATAAGGAATTTGCTCCTGACTTCATGCGTGCTTGCCCATGTCGTCACCGTCCAGGCGGCGGATTTCAGTTCGTGGGCGCGGCGAATGCCCATCCAGTTCTCCGGCTATACCCGGACCGAGCCGCTGACGAATTTTCCGGTGCTGGTGGTGCTTGGCACCAACATCGCGTTGTTCAGCTATGCGGACTTCCATGACACGAACGCCGACCTGCGTTTCACGGACGCCTCGCAAACCAACGAACTCAACTATGAGGTCGAAACGTGGGATCCCAACGGTCGTTCGCTCGTCTGGGTGCGGGTGCCGGTGCTGACGAATGGGGCGAGCATCTGGGCATTCTGGGGCAAGAACGGCCAGACCGCGCCCGCTTCCACCGCCAACGCGGCGACCTGGTCGAATGGCTTCTCAGCCGTGTGGCATATGGCCGACGCCACGGCCCGCGATGCCAGCCCCAACGCCAACCACGGGACCTCCTATGGCGGCGTCACGCCCGGACCGGGGGTGGTGGGCGGAGCCTGTTCCTTCGATGGCACGAATGACTACACGGCCTTCAGCGACACGGCCAGCCTCCGTCCCTCTCAGTTAACCCTCAGCATGTGGGTCCGGAGAATCGCGAATCCGACCGGGCAAACCCTCTGCAAGGCGTACAATACCGCGGGGACGTATTCGTACCAAATCAATCTGCAACCCGCGTATCTGACGTTTGAGTTGCGAACGGGCGTGGGGGGGGCGAGTACCGCCTCCCCGGCTTGGAATGTCACGGGGACCCCGATTCCTGTCGGTGAGTGGCATCACGTCGCGCTGACCTACAAGCCCAATACGTTCAATATCAACGATGCCGCCCTCTATGTGGACGGCATTCGGCGGACCGCCTCGTTTGGCGCCGCGGGCTATGCCGCCAATCACCAGATCAGCTATAGCGCGCTGGATCTCAACGTCGCGCGCAAGAATGCCGCCGCCACGCCAACGTTTTCGTTTGGCGGCGACCTGGACGAAGTCCGGATCGAAAGTGTCCAGCGCTCCTCAAACTGGGTCTGGGCCTGTTATTTGAACCAGGCCAGCAACAGCGTGTTCGCGCCGGTCATGCCGGTACAAAGTCTTGCGCCGATCATCCTGAACACCACGCCCTCCGGCGTCACCTCGAATTCGGCCGCGCTGAACGGCGCCCTGGCCGCCACGGGCTCCGCGCCGGTCACGGCGGTCGCCGTGTACTGGGGCCCGAGCGATGGCGGCATGGAGGCCGGCAACTGGGCCAACACCAACACGTTCATCCCCGTGCCACAGGTCACGGGGCCGCTGACGACCCATGTCACCAGTCTCGCGGCCAATCTCTACTATTACCGCTACTACGCCAGCAACAGTCTGGGGGGTGCGTGGGCCGATCCGCCCGGCACGTTCATCACCGGCGAGATCACGGTTCAGGCAACCGGGCCCAATGCCTTGGAACGGGGCCCCGTCCCCGGCGCCTTCACGCTCACCCGCCCGGATTGGGCCACGGGCGCGGCCATGACGGTGACCTACTCGCTGGCGGGGACGGCACTCAACGGAGTGGACTACTCCAACCTGACCGGACAGGCAACCTTCCCGGTTGGGGCCGTGGACACGACTGTCACCTTGACACCGATCATGGACTTTCTCCCGGAAGAGCCCGAGACGGTGCTGCTGTCCTTGAATGCCGGCGGGTGGCGGATCGGTACGCCGTCCAATGCCACCGTGACCATCCTGGATAGCAGCCGGGTCCTCTATGTCTCGACCAACAGCCCGGCTTCTTCACCGCCCTACACGAATTGGACGACGGCGGCCCGCCATATCCAAACGGCCATCGATGCCGCAACCCCCGGGGACACGGTTCTGGTGGCGGCCGGTGTTTATGACACCGGCAACAACACGGCCATTGGCACGGCGTACCAGGGGTCCTATCCCGAGACCACCAACATCGGGCTTTGCCGAATTGTCCTGACCAATGCGATTACGGTGGCGAGTGTGGCCGGCCCGCAAGAGACCGTTATCCGCGGTTGGCCCAGTCTTGGCGCCGATGCCGTCCGCTGCGCCTATGTGGGGAATGGTTCGGCCCTGATCGGGTTTACCCTTACGGAAGGCTCGGTCAACACCAACGGCAGTTTAGCGCAGCAATGCGGGGGGGGCGCGTTCTGCCAGACCAACTCCGTGATCTCGAACTGCGTGGTGGTCGCCAACCGCGCGAAGGTTGGTGGCGGCTTGTACTTCGGGCGCGTATTCAACAGCAGCATGGTCAGCAACCGGGCGTCTAGTTCAGGCGGAGGCGCGCACGGGTCGGAGGCCGTCAACTCCGCGTTCATCGGCAACTCCGCCGGCTATTCGGGCGGCGGCGCCTGCGATGCGCTTCTGCGCGGGTGTCTGGTGGCGCGCAACGTCGCCCGCTGGAATGGCGGCGGCGTCGGTGGGGGCATGGATCAACCCAGAAACCTTGTCACCGGGTGCACGGTCGTCGGCAACAAAGCCAACCAGTCCGGCGGGGTCGATTCCCCCGGTGGCGGAATCGACAACATCCTCTACTACAACGAGGCCTTCATGAGCAGTGACAACTTCAACGACCAGTGGGAGACTGCAGCGGCGAACGTCGGGGAATACGGTTGCACGGTTCCGCTGAACCAGGGCGCCGGCTTGCCCCAGGCTGAAGGCGGCATCACCAACGAACCCCGTATCGCGTCGCTCACCAACCCCCATCTGCTCGCCTCCTCGTTTTGCATTGAGCGCGGCTCGAATGCGGCCGTCAATGTCGGCATCGGTTCGGATATCGAGGGGGATGCGCGACTCGTGGGGACGCGGATCGACCTGGGTTGCGACGAGTTCGACGGCTCCAGTTGCACGGGGCTGATGACGCTCGCCATACAGTCGCCGGGGCCCAGAGTGGCGCTGCAGGCCCCCGTCGTCTTCGAAGCGGAGGTTCAGGGGCGGCCGTTGGGGTATGTCTGGGACTTCGGCGACGGCGTCACCGTATCCGACCTGTTTCGTGTGTCCCACGTCTTCAGCGCGCCCGGAATGCGCTTTGTCACGCTGACCGCCTCGAATCTGACTGGCTCGGTCTCGACGACTGCCGCCGTTCAGGTGGTCGAGGCCGCCTACTACGTGTCCCCGACCGGTTCGAACACGCCGCCGTTCGATTCCTGGAACACTGCCGCCACGACGATCCAGACGGCCATCGCGGCCTGCGACGTGGCCGGCGCCACCATCTGGGTCGAGGCCGGCGTGTACGACAGCGGTGGCGGCGTGGCCGGCGGCGCGATCTCCAATCGTGTCGTCATCGACAAACCCATCACGGTGCGCAGCCTGAGAGGCCCCGCCGTCACCACGCTGGTCGGCCAGGGCCCGGCGGGCAACACGGCGGTTCGGTGCGCCTATGTGGGCGAGCGGGCGGCGCTCGTTGGGTTTACGTTGCGTAATGGCGCCACGGGAGCCTCCCAGCAGTCATCGTTCGACGGATTTGCGCTGCCTGGCTGGTGGGCGGACATGGGGGGCGGGATCTTCGCGGAACGGTCCGGCCGCGTGCAGGATTGCGTCGTCGTCAGCAACACCGCCGCGTACAACGGGGGCGGCATGGTGGGTGGGACGGCCGTCCGTTCCATATTTCGAAAGAACACGGCCGCTGCGGGCGGTGGCGTGGCGGGGGCTATCCTGAAGGCCTGCCTGATCGAGGGCAACTCGAACCAGGGCGTTCGTCACGGCAAGGCCTGGAATTCCATCATCCGGGGGAATACGACCACGGGACTGGGCGGCGGTTACGAAGTCACGAAGTTGTATCACTGCACCGTGGTCAGCAACTACGCCGGCATACGCGGGGGCGGGGGCTACGAGGGGTCGGCCCACAATTCCATCGTCTACTACAACTCGGATGCCGGCAGCGGTTTAGCCGGGCACACCCCCAACGCCGCCGACACGTTGCTTTTCGACTCGTGCGAACCCGGCGACTCGGGGGCTGCCCGGACGCGCTCCATCACGGCGCCGCCGCTCTTTCGTGACCTGGCCGCGGGCGACTACCGGCTGACCCAGAGCTCGCCCTGCGTGGACGCCGGCTATTCAACGTCCGACTGGTGGCAGACGACGAGCGACTATGATCGCGACAACGTCCGGCCGCTCGACGGCAACAACAACGGCAGCGCGGTGCCGGACATGGGCGCCTACGAGTTCGCCCATCCCACGGCCGATACCGACCACGACGGCATGCCCGATGCCTGGGAGGCGTCCTACGGCTTGGTGCCGATTTCTTCCGACGACCCCCCTCTGGACTTGGACCATGACGGCCAGAACAACCTGAGCGAGTACCTGGCCGGGACGGACCCGACCAACGCCGCCTCGCGCCTGGCGCTCGAAGGTGTCCATCGGCAGACCAACGGGTTCGTGATCGAATGGCAAAGCGTCACCGGCAAGACCTACGGCATCAACGTGTCGGCGAATCTGCTGAACGATCCCTTCACCAACACAGCCGCCACCGGCCTGTCGGCAACCCCGCCCCTCAATGTCTACACCGACACCGTGTCCCGGTCCTCCTCAACGTTCTATCGGATCGAGCTGCCATGAGTCAGGAGAAGATTGTGATAATCAAGAATGAAAAACGAATGGATTGGCTTCGCAACCTTGGCCTTCTGGGGAGCTTCCTGGTCGTCCTGACCTTGGCGTGGCTGGCATGGCCCGGCGGCGGTCGGGCGGAACGAGGGGGGCATGAGACGCAGGGCGCGCTCACCCATCCGCGCACGGCGCTTGCGGCGGGCGTTCACGCTGGCATGGCGGCACCAACGGGGACGAACGGGCCCGGCGCCGGTGCCGGAACGTCGGCGCCGGGCGCGGGCGCCCTGCCGAAGTTCGCGGCCGAGGAAGAGCAGGTCGTCCGGCGGGAACAAGGTCCGTCGGCGGACGGAACCCGGCAGATCCTCGTCCAGGTGGTGCGCCGGCCCACGTTCAAGTACCCGTTGGTGCGGATCGAGGAATCGTACGCGCAGGATCCGAACGTCCGGGGCCCCGGCCCCGTGACCCGGCAGGAGATGGTCGCCGATCATCTGGTGGTGACCCTGAAACCCGAAACCGACGCGGAACAGGTTCTCTCCCGGATCAACTCGGCCAACCCGAGTTTCCAGTGCAGTCTCCGGAAGAAGATGATCTTCGGGAAGAATGTGGTCCTGATCGCGTTTGACGGAATGAACCCGAAGAACATGGCGGCCGTGAAGGGTCTGCTGGCGCGAGATCGGGGCGTGGCCTTGAGCGAACCGGACTATATTGTGCGGACGAGCGAACGGGTGCCCGACGACACCAGGTTCCCTGACATGTGGAATCTGAAGAACACTGGCCAGACGGGCGGCGCGCCGGGCGCCGACATCAACGCGACGTATGCCTGGGACGTGGGGGTGGGAACCGATACGGTCGTGGTGGCGGTGATCGACACGGGGGTGGACTACCGCCACCCGGACCTGAGTACCAACATGTGGCGGAATCCGGGCGAGATCGCAGGCAACGGCGTTGACGACGACGGCAACGGCCTCATTGACGATGTATATGGCTACGACTTCTGCAATACCGACGGCGACCCGCTGGACGACTTTTTCCACGGGACGCACTGCGCCGGCACCATCGGCGCCGTGGGCAACAATAGCCTCGGCGTTGTGGGGGTGAACTGGCGTGTCAAACTCCTCGCCTTGAAGTTCCTGAGTAACAGCGGTTCCGGCGCGATTTCCGACGCCGCCGAATGCGTGCGCTATGCCACGCAACTGAAGTTACGCGGGATCAACATCCGCGCGTTGAGCAACAGTTGGGGCACCGGGGGCGGCGGCGGTCCGGAGCCAGGCTCCGACATGTACAATGCCATTGTGGAAGCGCGCGACGCGGGCATTCTCTTCGTCATCGCGGCGGGCAACGACGGCGTTAACCACGAGACGACCCCCTACTATCCGGCGGACTACGAGCTGGACAACATCATCTGTGTCGCCGCGACCGACCACAACGACGCCCTCGCCGCGTTTTCCTCTTATGGCAGCAACCATGTGCATTTGGCGGCGCCGGGCGTGGCGATCTGGAGCACCACCCCGACCAACGACACGCCGGCGATGCTAACGGCCCGCGGCAGTTACCCCGATCTGTTGCCCTCCTACGGCAAGATCTCCGGCACCTCCATGGCCACCCCGCACGTGGCGGGCGCCTGCGCCTGGGTGTGGGCCGTCCGACCGGAACTCACCTATGCGCAGGTGCGCAGTCAGATCCTCTCATCGGTGAAACCGCTTCCGGCCCTGCAGGGCAAGACCAGCACCGGCGGCCGGTTGGACCTGTTCGCGGCCTCCCCTCCCGTGACCGCATACCTTCTCATGCCTGCCTGGCGCGTCGACGACAGTTCCGGCGGTAACGCCGACGGTATTCTCAACGCCGGGGAGACCGTCGCCATCTTCCCGACGGTCTGGAACTTCGGGGCGCAGACGGCGACTCAGGTGGTCGCCTCCCTGTCGCTCGGGGATGATGCCTACCTGACACTCACGCAGACGAACGCGACCTTCGGGGATCTGGCGCCGAACCAGAAGATGGAGCCGCCGGCCGGGTTTGGCCTTGAGGTGGCGGCGCTGACTCCATCCGGGCACACGGTCACGGGCAAGGTCTCGATCGCGATCGCCGGAGGCGGGCATTGGCAGTACCCGCTGGTCCTGTCAGTTTGGACGAGCTCCAGTATCCAGGGGCATGTGTACGATGCCGAGGCGGGCGGGGCGGGGCGGGGCGGGGCCTCGATCCGGTACCGCGGTCCCGTGTCGGGCAGCGTGACCTCCACCATCGACGGCGCCTACGCCATCGCTCCGTTGATCGACGGCGCCTACGCGTTGACCGTCACCTATCCGGGCCGGGTTCCGGAAACCAACACCGTGTCCATTCCGCCGGCGCAAACGGGGGTGGACTTTCTCCTCACCGATCCGGATCTGGTGGTGCAACCCACCAACGTGGCCGTGACGGTCAACCAGGGCATGAGCACCAGCGTGGTGGTGGTCGTCTCGAACAACGGGACGGGCGCCCTGATCTGCGACGGGATCGAGCCGGGGCTGTGGGTGTCGTGGTACTCCTGTTCCGACACCGGCTTCACCATTCCGGCGGGCGAATCGCGGTCGTTGACATTGTCGTTCTCGCCGGGAAATGCAGATCCCACCACCTTGACCGATACCCTGAAGCTCTATTCGAATGACCCACAGTTGCCTGTCGTTTCACTGCCCATCAGCTTGACGATCGCATCGGCGCCGATCATCTCCCTGGGCAGAGTCGCCACGGACGACACGGTCGGCGGCGATGGCGACGGCTACCTGGAACCCGGCGAATCCGCCTCCCTGATGATGACCATGGAGAACAATGGAAAACTGGCGGCGTCCGGCCTCTCGGTTACGTTCACGAACGACCCGTATCTGACGATCACCAGTGCGCCGACCGTGGTGGTGGGCACTTTGTCGGCCGTTTCGGGAAGCACCGGGATCGTCTATCGGGTCACGGCCAGCGCGGCCACGCCGGCAGGGTATACGGCGGTGCTGCCGGGCTATTCCGTGGATTCCGCCGGTCGCCGGTGGACGCATGCGGCGCGCGTGCCGGTTATGGCGCGCTATTCGGTGACCGGTCAGGTGAAGCAACTGGGCTCGGGGATGCCTCTGACCAATGCCTGGATCTATTGTGTGGGCGAGACGACCTCGGCGCAATCCGGGTCGAATGGCGTCTTCAATCTTTATGGCCTGGCCGACGGGTCGCACAGCGTCTTTGCGGTTCTTGGCGGACGCCGCAGTTCAACCGCGGCCATCACCGTGCCGCCGTTAGTCACCGGACTGGAACTCGCGATCGATTTTGCCGGTCCGGCTTCGTTCCCGCCCTGGGGCATGCCGGGCGGACAGGCGGACCGCGGTTGCCGGGGTGTCGGCGTTGGCCCGGTCGAGTTCAAGAATGTCACGTCTTACACCGGCACGGTATGCTCCGCCGCCCAGGCGATCATCGATTCCGACGGCACGATCTACACCAAGTACGGCATCTGGCTCATGGCCCATGACCCGGACGGGAATGAGCGATGGAAACTGACCGGCCCCAAGGGATTCGGCGGGTTGGACGCCGCGCCCGTGATCGGACTCGACGGAGCCCTGTTCATGGCGGCCAGCGGCTATTCCGGCCCAACGAACTATCTGGGGGTTTTTGCGGTTTCGAAAGACGGTCGGATCGTTGCGAGCAAGATCTCCGCCAACGCGGACGAATACATCAATAATGGCTGGACGAAACAGAGAAATCCGGTGTTGATGCCCAACGGCAACCTGCTGATATACAAGAACTACAGCGACTCGCATTACGTCCTTCCCGCCAAGCGGACCCTGGAGTGCTATGCGCCCGATCTCCAACTCGTCTGGCGTAAGGACTTTACGGAATCCTTCTCATCTGAATTCTCGGGCTTGGGCTTGGGCTTCGCCGTAGGTCAGGACAACACGGTATACGCAACCGTTGGCGACACCGTGTACAAACTGGATGCGAACGGCCAGGAAGTGGCGAAGGCGCAGTACAAGAATCTCGTGCGCGGCGATTGGATGGTCAACAATATCGGCGGCGCGTGTAATCCCGTGGTGAACGACGATACGGTCTTCGTCTGCCTGATGCCGGTCTCCGATCCGTATATGTTCGAAGGCTGGATCATCGCCTTGGACAAGAACACCCTGGTGGAGAAGTGGCGCCGGATCTTCACCGACGTCTCTGGCCCCAATAATGAGTTGGTTACCATGGCGCTGGGGCCGTACGGCGAAAGCCTGTTTCTCGGATTCCGACTGGGCGAAGGAGCTGCGGGCGGCAAACCGCCACCCCTGGTGAAGTTGAACGCCACCACGGGCGATACCCTCTGGAACGTGACGGTCAACCGGAACAATTCCGGGGTGGACAATCGTCTCGAACAACTGATTGTCGATCGCAACGGCAACGTGTTCTGCTATGTCGTGGAAGACGGAATCATGTCTGTTACGGGCGGCACGGTCCGCGGGTACGACGGGCGCGACGGGGCGCTGCTATGGATCAGCGACAGCGTGCCGACCAGCTCGGGGATCTCCCAGGGGGCGGACGGCGCGATCTATCAGGCGATGTCCGTTCTGTGGAGCGGTGCCGTGGTCTACCGGAGGATCGCCGGCGAAACCACTCCGCCGACCAATACCCCGCCCGTCGCCCTCGGCACGGTCAGCGCCCCCACCAATGCCGTCGGGCAGACGGTGACCTTCTCGGGCGCCGGTTCTTCCGACAGCGATGGCTGGATCGCCAAACGGTTCTGGAACTTCGGCGACGGAACCCCGACGGTGGAGGCGTCGGCAACGACCGGGCGGGTGCAGCGCGCCTACGGCCGGCCGGGTGACTTCGTCGCCACCTTGACGATCCAGGACAACCGCGGACTTCTGAATCACGCGCGGATACCCGTTCACGTGACGGGGAACGGGCCTTCGGGCCAAGCCACGCCGACCCGCCTGGACGTCGTCTGCGCGCCGGGCAGCGCGGTCACCCAGGCCGTCGCGCTGGCGAACACCGGCGATCCGGGTTGCCAGAATCTGGACCTGAACGTCATCGCGGTGACGACGAATGCCGGTCAGGTCGCCTTCACCACGCGGTCGGGCAGCGACCTCGCCGCCTCGTGGCTGACTCCGGCGGACAATGGGAAGTTCTGGCTCTGTTCGGGACTCTACAAAACGACGTATAAGCTGTTCGATCCGATGACTGGCACCCTGTCGACGACGTGCAGTGTCGCCGGCATCACGGAGCATGCGTTGAAAGCCGGTTGGGACGGGACCAACCTCTGGTTTGCGACCTACAAGACAGAACTGGACATGCACCTCCATGGCGTCAATCCCGCGAACATGAGCAGTCTGAAGACGCTGCCCGGACCCTGGCATTTCCAGACCGACCACCATCGGCCGGTGCTGACGACGTATGGCGAAAACGCCCTGTGGGTCGCGGACACGTCCTTCCGGCAGACGCGAATCTGCAAACTCAACCCGAGCAACGGGGCCGTTCTGCGCGAAATCGTCGTGCTTATCGAGGAGATGGTCATGGATTTCGAGTATGTGGACGGCTTCATCTGGCTCTGGGGACACAACGGCGTGAACGGCCAGTCGGATGCGTTCTACATGGTGGACGCGCGGGACGGGTCGGTGCTGTGGCGGGTGGCCTTGACTGGCCCGGGCTACACCGGCATCACGCGCGGACCCAACGGCATGGTGTGGCGACGGCAGCGCGTGACAAACTACTTTTACGAACTGACCTCGCTGGGCGTCGCGCCTTGGCTGAAGCCGAATCCAGCCACGGGCTCCGTCACCGGCCAGACCGCGCAAGCCTGCCAGGCGGCGTTTAACAGCACGGGCCTGTCGAACGGCGTCTATGCCGCCGACCTGCTGTTGCTGGCCAACGACGACAATTCGCTGACCGCCCATGTGCCGGTGACGATGACGGTGGGGGAATTCTGGCGTCTGATCGTGGCGTCCGCCGGCAACGGCACGGTGGTCCCCGGGGTCGGTGCGTACTATGTCCCGGCCGGCAACGGCACCAATGTGGTGGCCGTGGCCGGAGAGTGGCACCGCGTCCAGTCGCTCACCACCAATGGGGCGGCGATTGCCGCGGCGGACGGTGTGAAAGGCTACACCCAGACCGTCACCTCGTTGACCGCCAATGTGACCAACACGGTGGCGGTGACCTTCACCCAGCCGGCCACGCTCGGCGGCCCATTTGGGACGGTACCGACGGCATGGCTGTCGCAGTGGGGCACGGAGGCTTACGTCCGGGACAACCTCCACACCAACGACTACAATGTGGGTACGAAGTACCTGCTCAACGTCGATCCGACGACCAACGAAACGGTGGCTTTCCGCATGGATGCGCTCGCCGTCTCCGGCGCTGAGGTGGCGGTGGTCGCGAAGTTGCTGGTCAACGAGGCCGTGCACCGGACCCTCTACGGGACCGTCCGCCTCTACGGCTGCGACGTCCTCTCGAACGACTGCTGGGCGGCGGCGGCCTTGATCGCCTCGACGAACGTCCCGCCGCCTGGCGCGGTCTTCGACGCCGATGGCAAAGTGACTTTCACGTTCTCCCTGGGCCAGGCGACCAACCGGTTCTACCAAGGCCGGATCGAATAGGACAACGAGAAGGGAGATCGGAGAGATGAAGACGGGAATGATGGCGGTGGCGGGGTTGGTTCTTGGCGCCTGCATGGCGGCACAAGCCGGATATCGGACTGAGACAACCGTTGCACCAGGCACGGAGGCAGGCGACGCTTTCCAGCGCCCCTGCTCCGTGCCTGGTGCCTCAGAGAAACAAGCAAAGGCGATCCCCGGTGTTGACAAAGCAATCACCCCCCTGCGACAGTGTTTTCCGTGCGTTCGGGACGCCTCCGGGTTCGCGGAAAGAGTATTCACCCGCATTTGGTTCATGAAACCAAGTTGCTGCCTGATCATGCGAACCGCAGGCGGAACTAGAGCAACTGGGTTTCGATCATGGGTCCATCCACTGGTACCGCTTTTGACCGTCTGCGCCTGGAGGCCAAGTGCCTTCTGAAGGATGTGCGGCGCGGCGACGAGGCGGCAACTCGGCGATTAACGCAATACTGGCCTGCCACAGGGCCGTCAGGCGAGGTCCGGAATCTTGCCCGGGCGCAACTCGTCATCGCGCGTGAACGCGGATACCGGAGTTGGGCACATCTCAAGACCTCCTTGCTCGGAAACGAGGAGAGAGTCATGTCAGAGCAGAAGAATACAACCGTACCCGTGCGCCGTCTGGGAGTCTATACCTACGAAGAGGCCGAATCCCTACTGGGAATCCCGGAGAAACAACTCCGTGAACTGGTGGAGAAGATCGAGAAGAAACCCTTGCGTTACCTGGATGCGATCACCCTGGAGCACGTGTGGGCGGCGGCCAAGCCGTTCCTGGTGACCCTGAAACGCAACGATGACC
>CAZTAJ010000052.1:0-28323 GCA_964611575.1 uncultured Verrucomicrobiota bacterium | reverse complement strand
TTCATGATCGTCCCCTTGTTCTGCCGAGAACCCACTCCGCCCGAAACAGGCGTATTGAGAAGGTGCCGGGGGGAATTGTCAACACAAACGCCCCACACAAACGCCCCATCCCTGCCATCCTGCCGCGCGTGCAACACTGCCTTGCTGTGGGGCGGATGTCCCCATCCGCTTCTGCCTCCACCCAGGCCCGTGCCAGGCAAGGTCGATGAGGACATCGACCCCACACCTCTGATCTCTGTCCTCTGATCTCTGACCTCTGATCTTCTACCCTCCCGCCCCGAGCGCCGCCTGGATGGCGTCGACTTCGATCTCGAACAGCAGGTCGCTCCGGCAGACCGTGGCGTGGGCCACGGCCAGCGGGTATTTCGGGATGCCGTGCTCGCGCGCATACCGGTCGAGAAGCGGACGGTCCTGCGCGTTCTCGAAGTAGGCGATGCCCCGGGTGACGTCCGCCCACTCCATCCCCCGCGACTGCAACAGAGCCGTCACGACCCGCATCGTCAGGTCGATCTGGCTCGCGACATCGCCCTCATGCGCCGTCTTCCCGTCGGCATCGATGCTCGCCGTGCCGGAAACGAAAAGCGCGCGGTGCGTGGGAAAGGCCAACTCAACCGCCCGGCTGAAGGAACTCTTGTAGTTCATGGCGGGATTCTGCATGGGCGACGGCACGGCCCGGATGCTCACCTGGTCCGTCCGCGGCTGGACAGCCAGCAGGTCGCAACTCAACGCCGCGCCCTGCGAGTTGGCGGCGCCGATACCGGTGCTCGCCGGCACCATCCGCTCGAACACGCCCTGCTCCGTAAAGAACGCCGTGCGGACCGCGTTGAATTCCGGATACCACTCCAGCAACCGGTCGAGGAAGAACCACGTGCGCACCGTGTCGGTGAACCGGAACCCATGTTCGCCCAGCGCCGCCGCCAGCGTCTCGAACACGTCGCGCGTCTGCCCCGCCCGCGAAGCGCCCCGGTCCGCCGGCCCCACCCCGCTCAACCGGCAGTATCGAGCCTGCTCGTCTTCGTAGACGAACCCGATGTCGCGCCCGCCGTGCCGCACCGGGACGGGCTGCGTCCCGGAAACGGAGAACGCCTGCATGGACGACATCTCGCCGCCGCCGCAGGCATCGCCCTGCAACCACACCACGCAGCCATCCGCCGCCGAATGCCCGTGGCGAAAGGTCTCGTAGTGCCGGCTCCCGGCAAACACGAACCGGCTGAGCGGCCAGGCCTTGCGTTGCGCCGCCTCGCTCCGCAGAAACGCCTCCATGACCGCGCCGTCCCGGCCGCAGACCGTGGTGACGTGCTCCGAACGGGACTCCAACACAAGCGAGGCGGACCCGCCGGCGTCGCCCTCACTTCTTTCCAGCCGTGCCTGCATCGGTTCTTTTCCTCTCGGGATTATCGACGACCCTGAACGGCACGGCGGTCAACGTGACCATCACGCGCTCCCACGGGGCACCCGCCCGGCCCTTGCCGGCGACCGCCGCCGGCCCGGCATTGGTGGATGCCGCGCGCGCCGCCGGCGCATTGGAGATGCCGGCACCCCCAATTATCGAACCGCCCGCGTCCAATTGCATGATGGCCGTGAACAGCAAATTTCCCTGCCGGATATCGACCTTGTTCTCCGTCCGCACCACGATGAACGCCGCATCCCTGTCCCAGGGAATGCCGGGCTTGCGCAGCGTAATGCCCTTGGGGGGATCCTGAAGTTCCAACCGGATGTGCCCGTCAAATCCCGGACGGCGACTGACCCGCACCCTGAACGAGGTTTCCCTGCCAAGCGGCAGTTCGAGAATGCCCTGCGGGCCGAGCTGCGGCACCACCGAGAAAGGAACCGCCGGCTTCGTGACCGACACCACGCACTCGCGCATGGGTACCAGGTGCTGATAGATGAAGGCCTGCATGAGATCCTCGGACGGCGCCACCGGGCGCGACACCGTCGATCCGGCAATCACCGCCGTCCCGCGCAACACCGGGAACAGCAGGCCCGCCCCCGTCTTGCCGGATGTCGAGAGGGTCATGACGATCCGGTTCGTGCCGGCCGGCAGAAGCGCGCCGTCTAGCGTGCACCCCGGGGCCGATGCCGCATCGAGCTCAAGCCGGATGTCGCCCGCGAAGCCGTGCCGGCAGATGGCGTGAACGGTCAGGGGCGCGGCGCCGCCCTGCGGGACCGTGAACGAGGAGGGCGTCGCGCGCAGGTCGAAATCCGGCGCCGGCGGCGCCAGGCTGAGCCGGTAGGCATAGTCCAGACCGCCCCTGCCCTCGGTGTCGAATACCCGTACCGTGTAGGAGCCGTTCGTCGGCAGTTCGCACACCAGTTCCGAATCGGCCACGTGCGTCAGCAGGCCCTGGCCCGGATCCTTGATGTCGTCGTTCTCGCCAAGCGTGACGCCTTGTCGATCCAGAAGTGCCAGGCCCGAATCCAGGGGTGACCCCAGCCGCCGCGCCTGGATTTCCAGGCAGATCGTCTGCCCGCGCTGCCCTTCAAAACGATAGACATCCACTTCGCCCGGCGCCCGGATCCGGCCGTTGACGACCACGGGCGGAACCACGCCCTGGCCCTCCGTCCGCCGGGTCGCCGCCTCGTCTTCGCGCGCTTCCGGCAACATGCCGATCGCGAACGGCACCGGCGACGACGCGAGGCCGTCACGGGTCACCGACACCGCCCGCACGCACGGGGCGGCGCGATTCACATCCACCCGGATGACGTCGCCGGGCAGATTCCGACCCGTGGCCGCCACCGACACGGGATCCTTGCCGCGCGGCGCGCCGAGCGGGAACACGCTCGTGATGAACGGCAACTCGCCGAGCCTGATCCGGTAGACGAAATCCGCCCGCCCGCGGTAGATCGAATCCCGGATGACCAGGCGGTATTCGCCATCGGCGGGAACGTCGTAGAACAAGACCGGATCGGGATTCGACCGATAGTCGTCCGCAAAAGCGACCTCGCGTCCCTGCGCGTTGTGTAGCGCCAGGGTGGCCTGAAACCAGCCCGGCACCGCATCGGCCAGGTAGGGAATCAAGGCGCGCGCCGCCACCTCGGCAACCAGGCGCTGGCCCTGCCGGGCGGCGAACGTGAAACCATCAACATCGCCGGACAGTATCTGCCCGTTGATCAGGACCGGCAGACCCGGTAAGGCTGTGGCCATCTCCTTCTTGTCGTTGGGCTCGACCTCCCGGACCTCCTTCAGTTGGCCCACCTGGAACACCAGCGGGTTCGACAGGCCGGCCGGCGAGACCAGGCGGATTTCACGGTCGCCCGGCGCGGCATCCGGCGCCATGGACACCGAGAGCGTCACCATCTCATCGATGACGGACTGGCCTTTCCGTTTCCGCTGTTTCTTCTTGTCGGCGTTCCTGGCTGCGGCGGGATCGCGCGCGTCCAGCACGCGGACGGTCACCCCGGTGCCGGACATAACGGCGGCGGTCGTTCCATAGACATACTCCCCGCCCACTTTGGCCTCGAACGTGGTCCCCCGTTGTCCCCCCGCCGGGTAGACGAACCCGATGCGCGCCGGGTCGACCGGCGCAGACCGTGCCGTCAAGACACACGCCCAGACAAACATCGCCATGAACGAATGGGAGGGCGCGCATGCTGCGCGCCGCGGACGGCGACACAGAACGTGCGGCGCGCAACATGCGCGCCCTCTCATTGGGGATGGGGTAACCGCGAAACGCATGGTCACATGATCTCCGTAAGCAGGCCGCCCGTTTCCTTCGCCGGGATTTCGTTGGCGGCCAGCGGCGACACGTTCACGGTCTCGCCCTGGGGAGTGGTAAGTTTGGCCCCGGCATCGATACCCAGGAGCGCGTACATGCTGCCGAGCAGATCCCAGGGATAAATGGGACGTTCAATCACGATCTCGCCGTGCTCATCGGTCTTGCCGACCACCGTGCCGCCCCGGAACCCGCCGCCCGCCACCAGCGCCGAGAAGGCCTTGCCGTAGTGCGAACGCCCGCCGCTCCAGGGCGCCTCCGTCAGCACCTTGGGCGAACGCCCGAATTCGCCGCCGACCCATACGATCGTGCTGTCCAGCAGGCCCCGGTCGGCCAGGTCCTGCAGGAGGGCCGACAACCCCTTGTCCAGTTCCGGCAGCTTCTTGTTCATCGTTTCGAAATGCTGCTTATGCGTGTCCCAGCCGCCGTGATTGATCGTGACGAAGGGGACCCCCCGCTCCACCAGCCGGCGCGCGAGCAGGCAGGATTGGCCGAAGGTCTCACGCCCGTACCGGTCCCGCACCGCGGCGCCTTCCGCGCTCAACACGAAGGCTTTGCCGGCATCCCCGAGGATCATTTCATACGCCTGTTTCTGGCACGCGTCCATGGATTGAACCAGCGGATCACCGCTCATCGTCTTCCCGAACCGATCCAGCGACCCCAGCAACGCCCGGCGATCCTGCTGGCGTTGGTCGGTGATGTTCTCGGCCACAATCCCGTCGACCACGAACGGATCCTTGGCGGGATCGCCGCCGGTGGAGAACGGCTTGTACTTCCCGGGCAGGAAGCCCGCTTCCGAAAACCGGCCCTGGGGACGGGTCACCGTGATGTAGGGCGGCAACATGCCGGTGTAGCCGCCGTTGTAACCCTTGAAATACGAGACCACGGCGCCGATCCCGGGATACACCAGGGTGCCGCCGGGCTTCCGGCCAGCCTGGACCAGGTAGGCGGCCGTCTCATGCCCGTTGTTGCCGTGCGTCATCCCGCGCAACAGCGCGACCTTGTCGGCCATCTTCGCCAGCAGCGGCAGCATCTGCCCGATCTGGATGCCCGCGACATTCGTCTCGATCGGTTTACCGTACGGCCCGCTATAGTCGCGGCCCGCGCCCGGTTTCGGGTCGAACGTGTCCAGATGCGACGGGCCGCCCCACAACCACACCTGGATCACCGCCTTCGCCTTGCCCTTCTTCCGGGCGACCGGCGGCGGCTCGCCCGGCGTGGCGGCCAACGACCACGGCGCCAGCCCGCCGGCCAGCAGCGCGCCCATGCCGTAGAGCCCGGCCTCCATGAAGCGACGGCGACTGAGCGCGGCACTTCGAGAGGTGTCTTTTCGCGATGTGCTCATGATGATTTCCTGACAGTCGCCACAGGGTTCAGGGTTCGGGGTTCAGGTAAGACGCAGACCATCCTTTGGTTGGCAGATTCCAGGACCAGCAGACGCTTCCGGGTTTCCTGAACTCCGAACCCTGAACCCTCCCTCCCTTGCATGCAATCAATGCCTCACGCTGAATTCCTTCGTATTGATCAACGCCCACGCCAGATCATACACCGATTCGGCCGCTTTGCGTTTCTCCGACGCCAGGTAGGTTTCCGCCGCCTGCTTCTCCTCATCGCTTGGAAAGCGGGACAGGATTCTCAGATACAGTTCCTCCACCAGTTTCGGGTTGAGCGGGCGGACGATCTCCGGCGGCGGCGTCTTCTTCCCCGATGCGCCCGGCGGGACCGGCCCGGCGGCCAACTGGCGAAGGATCTTGCTGCTCTCGATCTTCTTCTGGATGTGGCCGGCATTCAGCAGGTGCTGCGCCTGGAATACGGAGGGGGTCGCCGTCCGCTCCGACTCGAAGGAGGTGTTGCGCGGGGGACGGCCGAACAATTCCAGGAACGGCGATTCCATGCTGCCGTCGGCCAGGGTGATCGCACGCTGGTCGGAAGGCAGCACGGTGAAGGGTTCGGGAATCGGGCTGACATACTTCTCGCCGCCCCAGGTGATCCGGTTGATCGCATCCAGCAGTACTTCGGCATCGAGCCGGCGGAGCCGGTAGCGGGAAAAGCCCGTCTCGTCCTTCGCGTTCCAGGCGTTCGGCTGCGAGTCGAGTTGATAGGTGTTCGAATTCAGGATGAGCCGGTAGATGTGCTTCAAGTCGTAATGGTGATCCACCAGTTCCTTCTCCAGGAAGGCCAGCAGTTCCGGGCTCCAGGGGGTATTGGCGGGCCGCATGTTGTCCGGCTCGTGGACGATGCCTCGGCCCAGCAGCCAGAACCAGATCCGGTTCACGATCGCCCGCGCGAACCAGGGATTGCCCGGCGCCGTGAGCCAGTCGGCGAAGACCACCCGCGGATCCTGGTCCGGCCGCAGGGTGAGCGGCTTCCCGCCGGGGAACATCGGCCGCGCCGTAACGTTCGTGTTCGCGTCGGGCTTGAAGAACACGATCTCTTCCTTCCATTCGTCGGTGTTCTTGTAGCCCACCTTGGAGAAGAAGGCCGAGAACCCGAGGATCTGCGCCTCCGAGAGCCCGGCGTCACGCAACCGGATGCCCATGAAGACGAGCGCGACGTTCTCGGCGATCGCCAGCGGCGTGCGTTCCTGGAACGCGCGGTAGAAGTTGGCGGGCGGTGCGCGGAAGTTGCTGCCGTTGGCGGTGAGCAATTCACGTGCGAACCGGTCGTAGGGCAGGTTGGCGCGGATGCAGTCCCGGATCCAGCGGTCATAGGCCTGCACGGCGTTCGGCCACAGGTTGCACGGGAATTCCGACTTCACGCGCAGCAGGTCGCCCCACTTGAGCCCCCAGGTGTCGGCGAACTCCTCGCGCGCCAGCAGGCTGTCGATCAACCGTCGGCGTTTGTCCGGCTCCTGACTGGCCAGGAACCCCCGCACGGCATCCTGCATCGGCAGCGTACCGATCACATCCAAGTACACCCGCCGCACAAACACCTCATCCGTGCACGTCGCGGAGGGGGCAATGCCATCCTGCTTGAGTCGGGCCAGGACCCGCTCATCGATCGGGTTGCCTGTCGCAAAACCCTCGAAGCAGGCCGACGGAGGAGTGGCGCCGCCCCCGGACCGCGCCAATCCCACGGCCGCCAGGCCGACGAGCAACACGGTCATTCTTGCGCGCGAAGCCATAGTTTCACCATCCGCCGTGCCGGAAGGGACAGGCACACCCTCCAAACGGACCAACCGGTACGTTTATTGTCGCCCCGGAAAGACGCCCCCTGTGACACGCACAAGCGGAAGCCTATCACGCAAGGGTGTGGGCAACAAGGCGCCGGAGGCTGCAACAATGGTTCTTAAACAGCGGCGCAAAACAACTCCCGAACGATCCCAATCCGACCAACCCGATGCTGATGCCCATGAGTCCTCCGGCTTGTGCCACTCGCAGAGACGGCTCTGAATGTCGTATAGCAGTCGCGATGAGGGGGCACAAGTCGCGAAGCACCATTGGGAGGGCGGGCATGTTGCCCGCCGTGGACGGCAACATGCCGTCCCTCCCAGCGGAAATCACCACCGCAACTCGGTCAGGATTCCTTGATATGGCCAGATCTCGATTCTCGACACCAACCCCTTGCGTAAAGGGTTCTGGCGGACATACTCCCACCTGTCGTGGTAGTTCTCTTCCCGTCGAAGACGCGTGTCCCAATAGCCTCTCTGCCATTCGCCTGACCCTGGGAGACGCAAGCAACTGAACTTGCGTTTCCAGTGGGAGACCCAATCCTCCAGTGAGAATTCCAATCGGTGCGGTGAACAAAACAAGTGGACGTGGTCCGGCATCAGGAGATAGTACCCCACCGTCCATGCATCCGCATTTGTCCACACGTCGACAAGGGCGGAGTGGACGGACGGACAGGCCAGCCATGGCATCCGTTGTTGGGTGCAGACCGTCAGAAAGACAATCGTCGGATTGCCGGTTGAGATGAAAACGCCATGCGTCGGGTGTTTGCGTTGCGGAAGCAGGCTGTGCGGAATGATGGGACGACTAGTCACCGCGGCCGGCAGCATGCCGGCCCTCCCATGCGTTGCCGCCGGCACGTTTCCGGCTTCAGGGATTCCGCAGACGGGGAGGGCGGGCATGTTGCCCGCCGCATCATCCGCAGGTTGTCCAGGCTGCGGGAGTTCACCACCGGGGAGGGCGGGCATGCTGCCCGCCGCGGACGGCAACATGCCGTCCCTCCCGGAAATGCAATGTGCGGACATAGGCCGACCTAATGGGAGGGCGCGTATGTTGCGCGCCGCGCCGCCTGCAGGTTGTCCAGGTTGCTGGAGTTCACCACTTGGGAGGGCGGGCATGTTGCCCGCCGCGGCCGGCAGCATGCCGGCCCTCCCATGCGTTTCTGTCGAAACGTTCCTTAACGGAAGGGATGTAAGGTTGCTCACAAACGAAGTTTCTCGCGGGGAATGATACGGACGGTCACAGAGTCGTCATCCGCAATCTCGAATTGAATGTCCCCGCGGAAACCCTTGGGGATGAGTTTCTTCACCTCTACATCCTTATGGTGCAGCACCCCGTCCTCCGTCCGCCATTCCACCGTCGCGGTGGAGGGAATGGGGTATTCGGGATTGCCGTGGAGTTTCCATATCCCCGGAGACAGGATACCGCCAACAGATCGAAACTCGCCATAGACCACTTGGGCATTGTCCACGCGTCTTGTCCCCACATTCTTGATCACGACGTTGTAGTCTTCCACGCCACAGCCTCCAATCAGCAACCCTGTGGACAACACCGCCGATAACCACAATTTGCGCATGATTTCACCTCCCCGCGTTTGGGTAATATACTCCACGCGGAACATCCCAGATTCTATCCCACTGTCGCTCCACCCAACCACGTTCATCATGCAGTATGGGATTGGAAGCGCCGACATCCTCAGCGGCCAAGGGCCCGAACGGAACTCCTGCACGTAGTCCTTCATTATGCATCCACAGCAGTGCGAAGTTCGAGCGATCCCCTTTATCGTACCCGCCACCGATGTCAGAATGCGCGCCCCGGAAGCCTTGCTCCACAATGCGCGGGTCAATTGAGGGGTTGTTGGGGCCACTCAAGACCGAGGTGAGAGGGAACATGCTGCGCCTTTCATCCAATGCCACCGCATGGCGAACATTCTCAACATTGGCGGGAATCGCCAAATTCTGCCCCCAGTTGACATTGTTGCCCGGCACGCCGAACGATGCGACCGTGTCGAACAGCCCCAGGAAACGGATCTTTGCGGGACAGACGAGGCCAGTCGGTTTGTCGTTCGACCCCATCAGCGCAACTCCACCCTTGCTGTTGATGTAGTTCACAAAAGTCCGCGCTAGCGCGGCACCTCGACTGAAGCCGATCACGTCGATCTGCTGATTCTCGCCGGTCGGGTCGGGGGTGTTGTAGATCCTGACCAAGTCATCATACATATCCTCAATTCGATTCCCACCGCCAGTTCCTGTCATTCCTCCAATATGCCTCGAGTACCAGTCGGTGCCCACGCCCTTCCGATACGCCACAAGTCCATCATATATAGCCGCCAGTTTCGCCACATTCGTCGGCCGCTTCATTTTGTCTCGGTCATTCCAAGTCCCATCAAACGCATACAGCGCCAGACCCAGCGGATCTACTGCGTTGATGGGGTTATTGTCCACGAACCCGTAGAGATTGAGGCCGCCTTGTTCCTCAATCGGATCGCGGCTTAACCACCGGCCCAGCGTTGGCGAATAGGGCCGCCGGGGATACAGGATCAGGCCGGTCTCAGGGTCGGTGTATCGGGTACTGAAACGGAACGGGTTGTCCGTCGCGGCAGGGCCGGTCGCGCTCAGCACTTCCCCGAAAGGACCGTATTCGTAGGTTGCGGCCACGGTCCCGTTGGTATCGACCCAGCCGGTGACGTTGCCATTGGCGTCGCAAACAGAAGTCAGAAGACAGGAGTCAGAAGTCAGAATGCCGAGCAACCCGCCAATGCCGCCGGCGCCCTGGAGCGTGCCTGAGAGATCCAACCCCCACAGGTACCGGTTTGTTCTGACTTCTGAATTCTGACTCCTGACTTCTTGAACCAGATTCCAGCCGTCGTACACAAAACAGGATTCGGAAGACGGGATCCATGTGCCGTCAGCGTTCGTGGAAACCGTCTTGCCCACCCGCCGGCCGATGTGATCGTAGGTGAACGACACCCGGTACTGCCCATTCGATGCCTGAACGAGGCGGTTCTCGGCATCCCATCCATACGTCCAGCCCGTGTGTGCGTCGCCGTTTGTGCCGCCCGTGAGTTGTACCAGGTTGCCGTCGGCGTCATACACCGGTGTCGTGCGCACCGGCCCGCCCAGACCGCCCCCGGCCTCGGGGCTTGGCGCTCCGCCGCCGAAGGTGAACACCGTGCCGCAAGCCCGGGCCAGCGGGCCGGCGCCCCACCGATCGAAGCCCGTGTACTGGTTCAGCGCGTTCGCCATGTAGGTCGTCCGTTTGCCATTATCCTGCATCTGGGTCCTGTTGCCGACGGCGTCGTAACCATACTCGAACTGCCCCCCGGCCGCCACTGTGTTTTCACGGGTGGTTAATCGCGCCGCCACAACCTGCCCGCGTGGATCGTACGCGTAGGACCACCGCCTGCCGTCGGCCAGCACCGCGTTCGTCCGCCGCCCGGCCTCATCGTACCCGTAGCCGAAGCCGGCCACCACCACCCCGCCCGCAACCCAGTCCAGGTTGGTCATCCTGCCAAACCCGTCGTGCGCCCTCGCCACCGTCAACACCGTGCCCGTCGCACCGCCAATCGTCATTCCAGCCACCGTCACCCCGTCCTCGCCGTGGCGATAGTCGGCGCGGAATGCCCCCTGCGTCACCCGTGCCAGCCGCCCGGCCCCGTCGTAATCATAACCCAGCGCGATCGTACCCCCATCCCCCGCCCCAACACTGACAGTCATGTTCGTGCGCCGCCCCACCGCATCGTACGCCCAACTCACCCGCGCGCCGCCAAGCGGGAAGGTCTCGTTCGTCAGCGATCCATCCGCCTGATAATCACAGGTCCGCGTGCCGGCGCCATCCGAGACCTCCACCGCGCGCCCCAGCCGGTCGCGCCGGATCGCCACGGCGGGCGTGCCGTCCGAATAGACCGTGTTGGTGATCCCGCCCGCCGCATCGTAGGCATAGTCCACCGTCACACCACGCGCCGACGTCCGCCGCCTCAGACTGCCGTTCGGGTTGTACGCATAGGCATGGGTGGTGCCGTCGGCATATGCCCGTTCGGTCAGCCACCCGCGCCGCCCGTCGTAGGTCCAGCGGGTCAGGTCAGGCGTGCCGTTGGTCCCGGCGCGGTAGGTCGCCTGCCACGCCAGCCGCCCCTGTTCATCGTACCCGTAACGCACCGGACAGACCCGCGTGCCGGACTGACCACTCAACGCCCCGCCGGGTTCGTACGCGCAGGTCACAACCCCGCCGTCGGGCAGCGTCGTCCGCACGCAGCGCCCGGCCTCGTCGTAGACATACGCCGTGACCAACGCGCGACCATCGGCTGCCACCGTGGCGTTGGTGATGTTCCCGGCGGCATCGTGGCGATATGCCGTGACACGCGGCGCTCCGCTGGGACCGGTATCATCCACCCGCGCCAACCGCCCGAACGCATCGTAGGTCTGCCGCCGCGCCGCAATGCGCGCGCCCTGTGCCGTCTCGCGCCAGACGGACGCCGCCAGCCCGTTCGTGTACAGGGCCACCGTCCGCGTCCCGTCGGCTGCCACGATGGTCTCGCGGCGTTCGACTGTCGCGGGCTGGCGAACGACATCCACGCGGGTCGTACGGTCGAAGGCGATGTTCCAGGAGGTCCGCCCATCAAGGCTGCCCAGGGTCCGCGCCACCTCGCGTGGCACACGGCTGCCGGCCGTGTCCCACACCCGCGTCACCGCCCGGCGCACCGCCCGCCCCTCATGAGACCCGTAGTCCGTCTCCGTCTCGCTGATGCGGTCGTCGCCGGCCGCGTCCGCCACCCCGTTGCCATCCATGTCGACCGCCTGGCGCGATACCCGGCCCAGCGCATCCTGCGTGAACAACGTCAGCGTCTGCCCGTCCGATTCGCTGACCGGTCTTCCCAGCGCGTCATAGTCCGTTGTCCGCGTGTACCCGTCGGACCGGGTGACGCTCCGCACGCGGCCCAGCCGGTCGGTCGTGGTCCGCACCCACTGCGCGGCATTCGTGTCCGGCCCGCGGTACTCGACCGTGAACGCGCCGGTCTCATCCGCGCCGTGGTCGTAGCACACCGGCGCCACCCCGGTGCCCGAGACGGACTTCAATGATCCGTCGAGATAGTATGTCTCCACGCAGGTGGCGCCATCCGGGCCGACGGTGGTCGCCACCCGTTCGCCGGCCGCGTTGGTGCCCACGCCGTTGGTGGTCGCAAACCCGCGTTCATCAATCGACCGCCGCACTTGCCCGGCTTTGTCGTACTCGACGCGGGTCACGATATCCGCCTCGCCGGCGGCGCTGCGCCGTGTTTCCGTCGCCTGGCCGCCGACCTCGTAGGACTGGAAGGTCGTCACCCCCAGGCGTTCGACGGCGTAGGGCCGCTTGAGTGCATCGTAGACGTAATCCGTCGCGATACCCGCCCCGTCGATGACACGTTCGGGGCCGCAGCAGCCGTACGCATTGACCGTCGTCTCGCCCGTCAACACATTGGATGCGCACAGGACCCGCCCGAGCCCGTCATGCGTGTAGACCGTCAACCCGATCGTGAGGCCGCTGGCGATGTCGGTCCGCGTTTCGCTCACAACCCGCTCGACGGCATCCAGCACCTTGACGAACCGGGTGCCGTTGGTAATGGCCGCGCCGGCCCCCTCCCCGTGGTCTTCCGTGATCGCCAACCCTCCGTTCGGCGTGGCGTAACGGTACACGGTCCGGGTGCCGTCCGGATGCTCGACGCTGTCGGGACGCCCGGCCAAAGGCCAGGTCGTCAAGAAGCGTGTCACCGTGGTGCGATTGCCGGGATCGTCATAGGCCGCGCCGGAATTCAGGCAGTCCCTGGTGGTTTCGCAACCCGCCGCATACGCCGCATACCGGCGCGACACTTCATGGCCGCCGAGTCGTTCCACCGTCAACCGGGGCCGGTCATCGAAGCCGGTGACGGTTTCCGCCGGATACCCAAGCGCGGCCAGCGCGGGGTCCCCGGCGTAGGAATACTCCGTGACCCGGCAGGCGTTGCTCTCCCCGGGACGGCTGTTCCGCCAGGGGGCACGGACGCGCCGTTCGCGGCCGTGGTCGTCGTACTCGTACGCCGTCCACCGCCCGTCCGGTTCCTCCCGGAGACTCAACCGTCCGTACGTCGCGGGTTCCAGCGCGTTGGTCCCGTATGTGTAACGCGTCGTCTGCGCTTCGGGCAACCCGTGCGCCACCGTGCGGCTGACTTCCTCTTCGCCCCAGGGGAACGTGGCAATCGCCGTGACGGTCACATTGCTCTCCACGTCCGGCTGGCCGTCATTGGCAATCGTCGTCTCGGCCAGCATGCGGCATCCCGATGTCGCATCCCGCCAACCGGTCCGGCGGCTCTTGAGCGCCACCCTGGGCTCCGCTCCGGACCCGATTCCGCGCCAGATCTCGACCCCGCCGACTTCCGGATTCTCCACGATGCGCACATCGCTCAAGGTTCGCCCCGTCTCATCCACCGTGCGGAACCCGCGGCTGCCCTGGTAGTACTGGAGGGTGTGCGTCGGGCCCGCCGGCTTGTAGTGCAGTTCGACGGATCGCGCCAGATTGCCTTCATAGACGGGCACGGCATACAGGGCGGGACTGTCCACCCACAGGACGGACGAACCCGAGAGCCCCGCCTGCAAGCCCGGCCACCGGCCGGCCCCCGAACTCCCGTCGACCGCCACCTCGGTCGTGCCGACCCGCATGGTCACCGTCGGCATCCAGCCGCGCCAGAACCGGTGTTCGTACAATCGCCCGCCGCGGGCGGCCGGAAACGAAAGGACAAGCGTCTCGCCATCACGCCGGAGTCGATACGTCCCGCGCGACTCCACCGGAGCGCCCGCGCTCGGCCCGCAGAGCGCAAACAGGACTTCGGCGCCGGACGGCCGCTTGACCACCGCGAATTCGAACTGATCCTGACCGACGGTCTCGGCCAGCGACCACAACACCCGGGTGTTCAGGCTGTACATCTGTTGTGTCGTTCCGTTCTCGGTGTATTCGGTAAGGTAGGCCTTGAGCCGCAGCCCGCCGCTCTGGATCCCGCTCGTGATTCCCAGCGGCAGGCGCACGCGGGTGTCCGCGCACAACGCCTTCCACACCGGGTCGGCCTCGGGCGGGCACCCGGCGCACTCGCAACCCGTGGCGCACAGTCCATCGTCATCCGGATCGTCGACGTCCGGCGGCCGGGTCAGGGTGATCGGCGGGAAATTCCACTCCACGCAGCCCCGCGTCATTTCGATGACGTAACCGCGGGCCGCCGATTGATAAGGGGGCGGCTCGACACAGTTCCCGCCCACGGGTTGACCGCCAAGAACCGGGGACGCCATCAGGTTCGTTCCGCCGGCCGGCAGGGTGTGCCACCGGGTCCAGCGGCCGTCGGCCAAAGGCAGACCGCACGGGTCGAACTGGGAGAGCGAGTCAGAACCACCGGGCCCCGGTTGCGGCTTACACGCCCACAAGTACAGCGTCACTCCGTCATTCGATCCGCCGTGCAGGCCCGCGACGACGTACCGGGACCAGCGAGTGCAGATGCCGACGTAATAGGGAAAGCCCTGTCGCGGCCCCTGTGCGTGGAAGGTGCTGGAGGGCCCTCCCGGGCCGGCAAAAGCCGTGCCGTTTGCATGCGTCGCCCAGGCGGTATCGCACGTCGGCATCCACTCGGCCCCGCACGCCCACCCGCCGCGTTCATTGCACTCGTTGGTCGCCGTGCGCCAGCCGGTGTTCTGCCCATCCTGGATCAAGGTGTACCGCATGCGCTCCAGGACCGTCCTGAGTTCCTCGAAGTGACGCCACAGCACCGGTTCCCGCCAGGAGTCGAGCGAGTAGAGCGTCCGCCCGCTGGACATGTACGTCCCCGGCACGCGCGTGAAACGGCCCTTGCCGTCGCCGACCCCTTCCATGAGATGCCGCCCGATCGCAGCGCCATCCGCGGCGCGCCGCACGGCCGCGGGAAACGCGTCGGCCGGGTCTTTGGCGTCCAGATCGAAGCCGTCCGGACCGACCACGAACCCCTGTTCGAGCATCTTCAGGACTCTCCCGCGGAGGGAGTCCATATCGGCCGAGGTGAAGGATTCGCCCCTGCCCACGATCCGGAGCGGGAACTGGGCGTCCACCCCGCAAGCCGCGGCGCGTTCATTGACCGCACCGGCCAGCGTATTGTACGCATCGCTGTAGCGCGCATACTGACCCGGCGCCGTCGACGGCAACCCCATCAACGCAAGCCACACATTCGCCAACACGACTACACCACGCAAACCACCACGGCAGGACCCTTGCAGCATACCAACCTCCGGAAACATCGGCGTTTAGGAAGCCCGACAATCGTGGCGCAGTATAGCGCGATGTAGTTTTGCGTCTAGCCTATTATAATTCCTGCGATTCCCGGTAGGGCCGGGTTTATCCCGGCCAGCGCACATGGCCGGGATCAAGGGGCTTTGCTCATAAGAGTGACATCCGACGTAGGCGGTGGAGTCGGCTTTATGCCGGCTACGTACATGGCCGGCATAAAGCCGGCCCTACCTGGAGGTGTCACTCTTTTACGAAACGCTCAATGATTCGGCCCTACCGGCGCAACGACTCGCACAACGCCGATGCCGCACGCCTGACACACGGTTTTGATCGTTTGAAACAGGTCCAGGCGTCTGGTATGTTGCCGCCATTGCCATGGCCACGGAACAACACCTCAAGCCCACCGCCGTTGACCGTTTCCTTGCCGCCGTGCGCGGCATCCGCCGGGACCGTTGGGCGGCGTTCGCGCTGGTGGCATTGGCCATGACCGTGAGGCTGGCCTGGGCCGCCGTGACGAGTTGGCGCGAGGACCAGGCGACCATGCTCTGGCTGGGCGCCCTGCAGGATCCGCTGTCGCGGCCGGTCGGCCTGGTCAGTTCGACGACCTTCCCCAATCCGAACGGCATGACCTTCATCGGGTCGTTGCTGGCCCTGGCGCCCGGCCTCTACGCGAGTTCGGCGCTCTTGGCCCTCATCCAGGTGTTGCTGCTGGGCTGGCTCTGCCGCGAGGTCTTCCGCTCGCAGCCGCCGGCGGCCTGGCTGGCGGGATTGGTGCTGGCGTGCGATCCCGTGATGGCCTACCTGGGCGTCGAGTTCTGGAACCAGTACACGGTCGGCCTGTTCGATGTGGCCTTTGTCGCGTCGGCCGTGCGTTTCAGTCGCGCGCCGTCGTGGCGCTACCTGCCGCTGTGGGCATTTCTGGCGATGGCCGTGCCGGGGCTTTACCTGGCCGGACTGGCCAATGCGGCGGCCCATGCGCTGATCGCGGCGCTGCTGGTAACGCGCCACCGGCGCGCGCTGCGGACCCAGCCGCTCGCCTTGCACCTGGGCCTGGCAGCCGCCGCCTGTGTGCTGGTCGCCTGCCTCGTGTGGGTGCCATACGCGGGCAGCGTCAGTTGGGCGGACCTCAAACAGATGTCACCCCGGTCGCAGGCCGAGGGAGTGCGATGGGCCGCGGCAGCGGTCTGGGCGGCGCCGGCGAACGCGTTCACCCTCGTGCGCGGCATGTTGCAGACGGCGCCGCCGTGCATCGGAAGCTTCCCCTGGCAGGGCGCCGCGGGGTTGCGCACGGCCTGGCCGACCGTGATGGGTCTGCTGCTGGTGTTCGGCATCGCGGCGGGAGTCCTGCGCGCGGCGCTCACTCTGACCGGGCGGACATCGGCCCCCGCCCTGCCCGGTCAGCCGCCGCCGGCCACCGGAATCGCGCTGTGTTTCGGATTTGTCTGGCTCAGTTTTGTGCTTTCGCCGCTGCTCGGCGGACCGGCGCTGGCGGCGGGCGAACGGCCCGACCAGATGGTGCGCCTCTTACCCCTGCTGATGGTGGCGGCGATTGCGGCGGCTTTATCGGTGCCGGCGCCAGGACCGTGGCGTCGCCCGGTCCGGTGGGTTGCGATGGTCTTGATCGGCACCTGCATCCTGCTCGGCACCCTCACCTCGGCCGTGCTCGTGACGCGCCACCTGGCCTACCGCGGCCCCGAACTGACCGATGCGGACGTCCCCCTTCTCAACAAGACCGCCGTGGTCCGGTTCATCGCGCGCGATTGGCGCGCCGGCGACCGCACGGGGGATCCCTCCGTCTACTACCACCTGATGTCGACCCGGTGGGTCTTCATCCCGGAGTGGGGCGCCCTGATGCGGCGCTGGTATCCCCGGAATGTCTACACCGTTGGCCGCGGTTTCGACTACGAACTCTGGCGTGTCCACGGCCTGAGAAACGCGCAGGAAGGGCGGGCGCGGACGCCCCAGACGGCACGCTACGTCGTCTCCTACGCCCGCGAGCCGGAGCCGCAGGCCCCCCATCTCGCGATCCGGCACACGGTCATCGGCCGGCTGCGGGTGTCGATCGTGGAGTAGCCGCCGGGCGCTTTCAGGGATCGCTTGACAGGCAGCCGCGTCTCTGTCACACATCTTCAACCGCGCGATGTGGATCGCCGGTCCGGTCGATAGCCATGAATATACTGCTGCTTGCCCCCCATCCGTTCTACCAGGAGCGCGGCACGCCCATCGCCGTCAACCTGCTGCTGCAGTCGTTGTCCGCACAGGGGCACACGGTCGATGTGCTGACCTACCCTGAGGGCGCGGAGGTGGACTACCCCGGCGTCACCCTGCACCGCATCCGGCGTCCGTGGGGCGTCCGCAACATCCCGCCCGGCCCCTCGGTGAAGAAGATTCTCTGTGACAACGTCATGGCCGGCCACGCCTTGCGGCTCGCGCGGCGGACGCGTTATGACGTGGTGCACTCGGTCGAGGAATCGGTCTACATGGCCATGCGCATCCGCCGCCGCATCGGGACACCCTACATCTACGACATGGATTCCGCCATGGCCCGCCAGATCGCGGAGAAATTCCCCTTCCTGGGGTTCACGCGGCCCTGGCTGGAGCGCTTCGAGCGGGCCGCCGCGCGCGGTGCGCTGGCGGTCGTGCCGGTGTGCGAAGCGCTGGCCGATGTTGCGCGCGGGTACGGCGCCGATCACGTATCGCTCCTGCACGACATCTCATTGCTGCAACCGGCCGCGGCGGCGGACCGTGAGGCGGTCCGCGCGTTGATCCCGACGGCCGCCGGGGCCGTGACGTTCATGTATGTGGGCAACCTGGAAGCCTACCAGGGCGTCGGCCTGTTGCTCGACAGCCTAACGCAGGCCAGGGCCGGGGGACCGCCCATGCGCCTGCTCATCGCCGGCGGACGCGACGCCGATATCCGCCGCCACCGCGCCCGGGCCGCCTCCCTCGGCATTGACACGGCGGTCACGTTCCTCGGCCCCCAGCCGGTCAGCCGCATGGCCGCGTTGTTCGAGGCCGCCGATGTGCTTGTCTCGCCCCGCATCAAGGGCAACAACACGCCCATGAAGATCTATTCGTACCTGGCGTCCGGCAAGGCCGTCCTGGCCACGGACCTGCCCACCCATACGCAGGTGCTCACACCGGACATCGCCTGCCTGGCGGCCCCGCGACCGGATGCCCTGGCGGATGCCATGCGGCGGCTCGCCGCCGACCCGGCGCGTCGCGCCGCCCTCGGCGCCCGCGCCGCAGACGTCGCACGGGAGCGGCATTCGACGGAGTCGTTCCAGCGGGAAGCGACCGCGCTGTACACATGGATCGGCCAGGCCCTGGCGAAGGAAGGCGGGAGATGATAGATTGTTCTGTCAAGGAAGGCGTTGTCTCCTGGGGAGGGACGGCGTGTCGCCGTCCGCGGCGCGCAACATGCGCGCCCTCCCATGGGTTGCGAACGACAACCCGTTGGGCTACAGGTGTAAAATGCAGGACACCATGAAAACGTTCACCCTGCTGCTCGTTTGCGCCGGTTTCACGATTGCCCTGGCCGCACCCGTACCTGAATTCAAGACGTACGATATCGGGTTTGCCGACGCCTCCAATGCCGTCGCGGTGGTCGGGGCGGTCCTGGGCGCCGACGGCAAGGTATTCTTCGATCCGTCCACGCACCGCCTGATGGTGCTGGCCTCCAGCAACGGCCATGACCAGGTGGCCGCCGTGATCCGCCAGGTCAACGTGCCGCCGCGCAACGTGAGAATCGAGGTGGTCTATCGCGGCCAGGGAAGCAACACGGAACGCGACGCGTCCGTTTCCGGTCGCGGCGGCGTGGTTGTCGGCGGCGGGCCGACGCGGTCCGCCTTCCAGGTGCGACCGCGAGTCACCGACACGTCGTCCACCCTCACCTCATCCACCGCCCAGCAGCTCCTGGTGTCGAGCGGGCGCCAGGGATCGATCTTCGTCGGCGAAACGGTTCCCTACCTGGAATGGATCATGGATTACGGCGTCCGCTGCGGCATCGTCGGCCAGCGGGTTTCGTGGCAGCAAGTCGGCGCCACACTCGTCGTGGAACCGTTCGTGATCGGCGACGGCCCCCTGATCCGTGTGCGCCTGACGCCCGAGTTGAGCGGCCGGGTCAACGGGAGTCCCTACCGCACACGCTTCACCACGGTGGCCACCGAAGTGGTGGTGAGCGACGGCACGCCGTTCTCCCTCGGGGGTCTCAAGGAGAACAGGGATTTCTATTCGCGCTTCCTGGTGGGCGTGAGTCAATCCGGGGCGCGCCAGTCCCTGGATATCGAACTCACCGCCCGCATCGTGCCCGCGGCGGGTCCGTGAGGTAAACCTATATGAGCATTGAGTCCACGATCATCCTCGACGGCCACGCGCATCTCTATCCGGCGTACCGCCTGCCCGTCGCGCTCGACGCCCTTTTCACCAATCTCGCCCGGTGCGCCCCCGGTGCCGACGCGCCGATCCGGATCGGCCTGCTCGCCGACACGGCCGCGTGCCGGGCCTATCGCGACCGCATCGCGCAGCCCCGCCCCAAGCAGGCGGATCGCTTTATTTTGCAGCCGACCGACGAACCCGCCGCCATGGCCATCCGCGAAGAAGACCGCCTGCTGGGGTACCTGATCGCCGGCCGCCAGATCGTCACCGCCGAGCGCCTCGAGGTCCTCGCGCTCACCGTTGATCTCGACCTCCCGGACGGGCGGCCGCTCGGCGAGGTGCTGGCCGCCATCCGCGAGGCCGGCGGCGTAGCGACTCTCCCGTGGTCGCCCGGCAAATGGTCCGGCGCGCGCGGCCGGCTGGTGCGGCAGCAGGTGGAGACGGAGTGCCCCTCCGCCTTCCTGCTGGGTGACACCAGTCTGCGCCCGAACGGCTGGCCCACGCCATTACTCTTCAAAGACGGCCTGGCGCGGGGCTTCCACGTGCTGCGAGGCACCGACCCGTTGCCATTCCCGGGCGAGGAATCCCGTCTGGGCACCTGCGCCACGCTCCTCCGCGGCCCCTGGGACCCGGCGCGGCCCGCGACCTCGGTGCGCCGGCTGTTGGCAGACCCCGCGTGTCCCTTCAAGCCGGCGGGCCGGCGCCTCTCCCCGGCCGGGTTCGTTACGCGCTGGGGGCGTATGATGACGAAGAAGTATCTCCGGCTCTGATAGCGGGTACAGGGCCCATGGCCGCAACACCTGACGGGAATCCGCATCGTATGAAGAAGCAGAACGGCAGCAACCGGGAACGTGAACCGTTGGCGTCCATTGTGAACATCCAACGGAACCTGGCCATCGCGCTGACCGCCTCCAACACCATCCCCGGGACCCTCGGCCACATCCTCAACGCCGCCTGCAAACTGGACGGCATCGACTGCGGCGGCATCTACCTGGTCAACAGCGAGACCGGCGAATACGAATTGATGTGCCACCAGAACTTGTCGGAACCCTTCGTGAGTGCGGCGCAGCGAGTCACTCCCCGGGGACGCCAGGCGCGTTTGCTCATGAAGGGATGCACGATCTGCCAGGACCGCCCCCACTTTCAGCGCTCCATACGAGCGATGCTGGTCCGGGAAGGGTTGCGCTCCACCGTCATCGTCCCCGTGAAACATGCCGGTCACGTCGTAGCCGCCCTGAACCTCGGATCCCACACCCTGGACACCACCCCCGGGGAATCCCGAGCCGCCATCGAGGCGTTTGCCGCCCAGATTGGCCCCGCCATCGCCCGCATCAGGGCGGAATCAGCCTTGCATGCGAACGAAAGAAACCTCCAGACCTTGTTCGACTCGCTGGAGGACTTCATTTTCATCGTGGATATGAAAGGCCGCATTCTGAAAGTCAACCCGCTGGTCGAGCGCCGGCTCGGCTACACTCCGGCGGAACTGATCGGAACCCCGGTGATGAACCTGCACCCCCGCGGCCAGCGCAAGCGGGCGGCCGCGATCATCACGACCATGCTGACCGGCACCGCGGATGCCTGCGACATCCCCCTGCTGGCGAAGAACGGGACCCTGATCCCGGTCGAAACCAAGATCGTGCGGGGCGAGTGGAACGGCCAGCCCACCTGCTTCGGGATCTCCCGTGACATCACGGGGCGAAGACAGGCGGAACAGGAACTGCTGAACCACCAGCACGAACTGCAAACCCTCGTGTCGCAATTGACCTTGGCGGAGGAAAACGAACGTCGCCGCATCGCCCACGGGTTGCACGACGATATCAACCAGATGCTCGCGATGGCCAAATTCAAACTGGAACATGTGCCTCATTTCAGGGAGCGAAAGCATGTTCACGCCACCGTGGCGGAGGTCAATGCCTATCTGGATCATGTCATCCGCGTCTCGCGCTCGCTGACCTTCGACCTGGCTTCCCCGGTTCTCCAGCGCTTCGGGCTTGAGAGCGCCGTGCAGGACCTGTGCGAGAAGATGGGCGACCAGCATGGCATTGTCTTCTCCGTGCACAAGGACAAGAAGGCCAAACCCCTGAGCCCCGAGACCGAAGTCCTGATCTTCCACGCCATCCGTGAACTGCTCCGGAATATCGTCTCGCACGCCAAGGCCCGGACCGCCCGGGTCGTGCTCCGCAGGACAGGACATCGCCTGACCATCACGGTGGAGGATGACGGGGTCGGATTCGGCCCTGAAACCATAACCGGGTTCACGCCCACGGGCGGGTTCGGGCTGTATGCCATTCGGGAGCGAATGACCCACTTGGGCGGGTCTGTCATGATTAGATCAACGCCGCCCCGGGGCTCACGTGTGACGCTGACAGTTCCGCTGGCCCCGCCCCCAAAGCCCCCGCGGCGCCACGCCGTCCGCAAGGACTTTGCCGACCCCGTCCGCACGGGCTAGACCATGCTTCATCCAGATCCTCGCATCCCTCAAGGGTCAAGACGCTCATGAAATCTCTGGGATGCCATCGTTGGCAACAGGCAACTAGCCAAGAACAACCCGATCAGGTAGATTCCCGAGTATTGTTGCTGGAACCAAGACACGCATTACAAGCGAAAGGTGGGCGAAAATGAAACGTCTGAAGGCATTCCATGTCGGTCCGGTCACGCTGCGTTCCATGCCGTTCTGGTGCGTGGGAAATCCGTTGGGCGATCCGTTCGGCAGCAAGGTGTTGCCGGGCATCAGCTCGGTCGAAGTCGCGCGGACCCTCGCCTGGGCCGCCGGGGAAGGACTGATTGAGGCCACGAGCTTCCACGATGACGACCTTGTCCCCTGGGACCCGAAGCATCCCGAGGACGATCTGGACCGGTCGAGCGCAACCTACAAGACGTTGCGGACGATCAAGGCGATTCTCGATGAGGCCGGCCTGACGGTGAATACCGCCACCTGCTCGCTGCACGGCAATCCGATCTTTCGCGACGGGGGCCTGACCAATCCCGACCCGACGATCCGCGCGCTGGCACGCCGGAAAGTCGAGCGGACGCTGCGGATCGGGGCTCGTTTTGGCGCGCGTCATTTCACGTACTGGGTGGCACGGGATGGATTCGAGGTGCCGGTGGCCGTGGACTGGAAGCACGTTTTCACGTGGCTGGCTGAAGGCCTGGACCACGTCTACGACTACATCCAGGAACGCAAACTGCGAAACTACGAGGGGGCGACGATCGAGCCGAAGCCCAATGAGCCGCGCGGCCAGATGTATCTGCCGACCTCCGGGCATGCCGTGGGGTTCATCTGCGGCAGGCTGAAGCATCCCGATTTCTGGGGGGTCAACCCCGAACTGCTGCAGCACGAGAGCATGGCGTTGTTGAACGCGGTGCACTGCGTCTCCTACCTGATGAGCATGAATAAACTGACCTTCCTGCACATTGGGAACCAGATCAAGGCGCAGTTCGACAACGACTTCCCGCCTCTGGTGGGGCCCGAGGGGCTCAAGGAGTCGGTGCAGTACTTCTGGGCGCTGCGGCAATGCGGCTGGAAAGGCGTGGTCGAGTTCGATTGCCACATGCTGCGCAGCGAGGGCGATCCGGACCGGGCCGACGCCTGCCGCCGCGCCTTCATCCGGCACTGCAGCGAGGCGTTGAGCATCCTGCTGGAACTCAGCGCCCGCCTGCAGGGAAAGTGGCAGCGCGGCCTGAGCCATACCGCCATCGATCTGGCGGGAACCATGAAATTGTGCGGCCTGAACCCCAAAACGATCGCCCGGTCGGCCGCGAAGCGCTAAGCGCGTGCCCAACCCGCACGGTTCGCATGCGGACCCGCGCCGCCGTCGCCGCCGTGCCCAATGGGGGCGCATCTGCGAGTCGTTGAAGGCACGCCGCTCTGCGGCGTGTCTTCGCGTCGCGCAGCGACGCGGCTACAACAGATGCACCGAATTGCAGATGCGCCCGCCCAATGGCCGGACGACGGCGTCTGTTTGACGGGCGTCCCGTGGACGTGATAGGGTTTCAACCGTGGAAGCGGCGATTGACATCCGGGGACTGACGGTCACCTTCCCCACGCCAGGCGGGCCTGTGCATGCCTTGCGCGATCTCACGCTGAGCATCGCACCGGGCACTGTTTTCGGGTTCCTGGGACCCAACGGGGCGGGCAAGACCACCACCATCCTGGCCCTGCTGGGCTTTCTCAAGCCGACCGCCGGTCAGGCCGCCATTTTCGGACAGGACGTGAATGCCATCCTCGCACGGGAACGGATCGGGTACCTGGCGGAAAACCCCGACACCTACGCTTTCCTCACCGGGCGCGAACTGCTCACCCTGACCGGCCGGTTGTTCCGCCTGCCATCCGGCATCATCCGGGACCGGGCCGGCCGGCTGCTTGAGGATATGGGTCTGACCACGGCGGCCGACCGTCGCATTGCGGGCTACTCGCGCGGCATGCGCCAGCGCATCTGCATCGCGCAATCGCTGATGAACGACCCGGACTTGTTGATTCTCGACGAACCCACCGGCGGCATGGATCCGCTGGGACGCCGGGACATCCGGCGTCTGATCGCCGCCCGGCGGGCCGCCGGCAAGACAATCTTCTTCTCGTCGCACGAACTCTCGGAAGTCGAGCTGGTCTGCGACCAGGTGGGCATTCTGGCCGCCGGCCGCCTGGTGGCCCTCGGGCGCACCTCCGATCTCGTCAAGCCGGGTGAAAGCCTGGAACGGGTTTTCATCAATCGGGTCACCGCCGGGACCGGCGGCACGGAGGCGCGACCATGAGGCGCACCTGGACCCTGGCCACGATCGTCTGGCTCGAGATGCGGCGGCGCAAGGACGTCTACGTGCTCTTCATCATGCTCGCCGCGCTGCTCGTGGCGATGATCGCCCTCGACGCGTTCGGGCTGGGCCAGGTGACCGGTTACGTCAAGGATATCGGTCTGCTGGCCGCGTGGCTGCTGGGTTGGATCCTGGCGGTCAATGCCGCCATCCGCCAGCTCCCGCAGGAGGAGGCCCGCGGCACGATTTTCCCGTTGCTGGCAAAGCCCGTCTCACGGTGGAACCTCATCATGGGCAAGTGGCTCGGGGTATGGGTTGTGGTGGCGGCGGCAACGCTGGTTTTCTACGCCGCCACCTGGGGCATCGTCGCGCTCAAGGGCGGCCGCTTCGATCCCCTGACGCTGTTCCAGGCCGCCCTGCTGCACATCGCGGCGCTGGCCGTCGTGGTGGCCATCGGCATCGCGCTCAGCACCCGGATGAATGCCGATGCCGCCGGCGCGACCGCCTACGTCCTGACCGGGGCGGCGTTCCTGGTGGTGCCGCGCATCCCGGCGCTCCTGGCGGTGGCTTCGGGCCCCGACGGTGCGTTGCTCAGCGGGCTCTATTACCTGCTGCCGCATTTCGAGCTCTTCGATTTGCGCCAGCGCCTGGTGCACGACTGGGGCTCCGTCAGCGCCCTCACCGCCGCCGGCGTGCTGGCCTATGGCGCCCTGCTGACCTTCGGCTTCCTGATGCTGGCCTGGCTCGGCTACCGCCGCAAACGGTTCTCGCGGGGAGAGATCCTGTGAGCACGCTGCGGAACTCCGGGGTGTGGCCCTGGGCGGCTGTGGCCGGCTGCTTTGCCGGCGCCTTCGTGCTGGCCACCCTGCTCACGGCATCGGCGCCGATCGGCCCTGACGGGGGCGGCAGCGTCACCGACCTCCTTTTCGGCAGCAGCCGCCGCGCGCTCAGCGCCGACCTTTACGAACGCGCCGACATGTATTTTCACCGCGGCGTGCCCCACCGCCAGAAGCGGGTCGAGCGCCATGATTGGATGCAGCGCCTCCGCGCCGACATTTCACCCGAGGCCCATCGTCACGCCGAAGGGCTCGACTCCGCCGAGATCGTTCCCTGGCTGCGGCTGGCGACCGATGCCGACCCGCACAATGTCGAAGCCTGGCTGGTGGCGGCTTTCTGGCTTGAGACCGGCATCCAGCGCGCCGACCTGGCCGAGCAGGTGCTCCGGGACGCCCAGCGTTACAACCCCGGCGACTACCGGGTGCTGCTGGATCGCGCACGCCTCTATGTCCGCTCCGGCCGCTTCCGCGAAGCCGCCAATGTGCTTGAGGCCGCCCTGGCCCGCTGGCCGGGCAGCCTGGATCCGGCGGACCGGCAATCGCTGCTCGATAAGGCCGAAATACTGACCTACCGCGCCTTTCTGTACGAAATGGACGGTCATCCCCGCGATGCCGCCGCGGGGTTCAAGAACGTGCTGGCGATTTTTCCCGGCCGCACTTACATTGAAGACCGCATGCGCGAGTTGGAAACCGGTAAGACGCCCACGGATTCGGCGCGTGTCTTGCTGGAGCGGGGCGTCAAGCGCGCCGCCCATCAGGCGTGCGCCGAGGAGACGGAACACGACCATGAGGATGAGGCGCACGCGCACGATGGCGGTTGATGTGCCCGCCCGACACGGCCAGGGAGATGAATGGTGAGCTTGATTGAGGAAGCCCTAAGAAAGCAGCGCGAGGAGACCGAGCGCGCCCACCCCCATGCCCGCCTCGCCCATGCCCCGGCATCGGACACGCCGCCCCCGTTGCCCTCCAATCCCCCGCCCAACGCTCCGCCCGGTCCCCCGCCTGAATCCCAGACTCAGCCGCCCCCCGGCCCCGACGTGCCGCCCGAAAAGAGCCGCCGCACGTGGCGCCTGCTGGTCGGGATGGCGGTGATTCTGCTGATCGCAGTCGCCGTGCTGATCTGGATGATGGTGTTCGGCTTCACCCTGTTCCGCAAAACGCCTCCCAACGCCCCGGCCCCAACCGCACTTCAGCCGCCGTCACCCACGGCCACGCAAACCGTCGCGGTGATCCCGCCGGAAGGAACTGCCGGCACCTCCACGGCGACCCTCGTCACGGACAGCATCCCCGCCGTCGATCCGGCGGCCGCAACGACCACGGTCTCCGCCGTCGTCGAACCGCTTCCCGCAACGCCGGCCGACGCGACCACGCCGACAGGGACCCATGCCGCCACGCCGCCGGAAAAACCCCAGCCCCTCCTGGTCTGGCCCCGGATCATGGTGTCGGGAATCATGGGGGGCGGGCGCGCCGGTCGCAGCACGGCCCTCGTCAATGGGCAGATGGTGAGCGTCGGAGAGTCGGTGGAGTCGGCGAAGGTCGTCGCCATCGACAAACACGGCGTGACGTTCAACTTCGCCGGCGAAACCCGTACCCTGTCCGTGGGCGCCTCTACGGAGTAGCGCCGCCCTCGCGCTTGCCGAGGCGTTCCATGGCCGCGTCGAACTCCAACGGCAGCGTCAGGAAGAAGTGGCAGGTCTTCCCGACAATCGCCTCAACCTTCCGCCGCAGCGCCAGGTTGTAAGGGTTCAGCACAACCACCAGCACGTCACTGCCCATGCTTTCAAACGCAATGACGCCCTGCCGGATGACAAAATCGATCGGCAGCAATTTCGCGGCGGCGTCCTGCACGTCGAACAGGCTGAGGGGAATCATCGGGGTGCCCGTTTCCCGCGCGGCAAAAGCAACGATCCGTTCCACGTTCCGGTTACCCCGATCCTGCAGCACGTGCAGCACGGACACCGTGACGTTCGTACGGGCGACGGAGGTTTCGCTGAGATCCTGCGCAACCGTCGCGTATTCCTCCTGCGACAACTCACCGGCCTGGAAGAGCGTCCACGCGAAGGATAGTTCCGAGGCGACCTGCGAGGTCGATCGTTCCGGCTCAGCCGGCCCCTTGCGATCCTCGACCGAGGCGGGTGCCCCCTCGCCCGGTGTGCCGACCTTCGTCTCCGCTGGTCCGGCCGCGAGGTAGGCCTCAATCCGCGCCCCCGCCTGTTTAACCGTTTCGTCGGATTCCGCGTACCGGAGCAGCCGCTCCCGCAGCAGTTCAGCCGCATCGCGGTCCTTTTCATCCACCACCACGTTGGCCAGACGCACAAGGTAGTCCCGCGAACGCGCCAGATCGCCGACCTGCTCGTAGGCATTCGACAGCGCTTCCAGCGAAACACGGTCGTTCGGGATCGTCTGTACGATCTGCTCAAACGCCGCAATGGCGCTCCAGACCTGGCCTTCCAGTTCCTCCCGCTGTTTACTCTCGTCGTTGTCTGGCATGGGGTCCCCGTCCTGAACTTGACGCAGTCTACGGCATGTGGTGTGTGGAAATCCAGTCCCGATCGGCCTGCCGGGGTTCAGGGTTCAGGGTTCAGAGTTCAGGGTTGATATCCCGTCCGTCTGCCACCCCTCTCACTCCTTGCCTTCCGTCCTTCCACCTAACACCTCCCACCTAACACCCTCGCTACCGCCACACGTGTTTGGGGTATTTGCGCTGCAGTTCCTTTTTCGCCCGCGGATACCCTTCACGCCAGAAGGTTTCCAGGTCGGATGTCACCTGCACCGGCCGGAAGTTCGGGGCGAGGATCTGGATCGTCACCGTCTGGCGGCCCATCGCGATCCGGAGGCTGTGCTCGACCCCGTACAAGTCCTGGATCCGCACCGCCGTCGTCGGCGGTGCCGTTTCGGCATAGACCACCCTGGCATGCCGGCCGTTCGGCAGGTCGAGCCGTTCCGGCGCCTGCTTGTCAACCAGCGCCTGTTGACGCGGGTCGAGCCATGACTTGACGATCGCCAGGACCGGCCGCTCCTTCACCTCCTTGATGCTGTACGCGCCGATGCAGATCTGGCCGATCATCAGCCGGCGGTCCTCCTCCGTGATCGGCGGCAGTCCGAGTTCGGGGCACCAGCGGGCGAGACCGTTCACCCGGTGAATCCACTGGTCAACCGCCGTATCCCAGTGCTTGAGCGCGCACCGGCCCGCCAGCACCTCGTCGGCCAGGAGGCGGGCCGCCTCGG
>CAZTAJ010000051.1:24714-28503 GCA_964611575.1 uncultured Verrucomicrobiota bacterium | reverse complement strand
CAAGCGATTCTCTAACCCTTGGTGCCTTCTTTCCCAGCCTCGCTAAGGATTCGGGATTAACGGATTCGCGGGGCCGTGGAGGTCGCCGTCTCCTCCGCCATCCCGCACAATACCCGGATGCCGGTGACGGGGTTGTGCCAGGTTTGGGGCGATGGAGCCATCTCTTCACGCCCTGACGGGCCGGAAATGGGGGAGACAAAAAGGCACACAAAAACCGCTGCAAGTTATTCACCTGCAACGGTTTGCAATTGGAGGCGCGAACCGGAATTGAACCGGTGTACGAGGTTTTGCAGACCTCTGCCTAACCACTCGGCCATCGCGCCAAAAGGATCACGGAAGAACAAGACCCCGCAGCATGTTCTGCATGGAGTTGCAGAACGCGACTGCGGGGTTCCGTCGTCCGTGCTACTTCTTCTTGGCCGCCGCTTTCGCGGCGACCTTCTTGCGATCCATGTAGCGTATGCGGCGTTTCCGCTTCATACGCGATTTGAGTTGCTGTCCCATAATGGGCGCAGTTGATATCAGAACCCCTGAGGCAAGTCAACATCCCTACTCGTACTTCCGGATCACCGTCCGCACCACCCCGCTGATCACCAGACTGCGGGAGGGCACAATGGACTTGTATTTGCGGTTGGCCGGCTCCAGGCGCACCCCGTTGCGGTCCTTGATGAAATACTTGAGCGTCCATTCATCATCCACCTGGGCCACCACAATGTCGTGGCTCCTGGGCGTGGCCCCCCGCTCGACCAGCACCAGGTCGCCGGGATGAATCCCCGCGTCGATCATCGAGTCGCCGGAAACCGTCAGCATGAAGGTGGCCTCGGGTTTGCGGATCAGGAACTGGTCGAGACTCAGGCTGTCGGACAGCTCCTCCTCGGCGGGCGACGGAAATCCGGCCTGCACCGTCCCCAGCAACCGGAGGCCGCCGGTGATCTTGGGCGTCAACGCGATCTTGCGACGCCGCTTGACGACAAAGCCCTCGTCCTTCAACCGGAGCAGCAGATTGAAGACGGCATTCTTGGACCGGTACTGGAACAGCTTGAGCATTTCCTCGTATCCGGGCGCCCGTCCCTCGCGACGGTAGAACTCACGCAGACGGCGCACCTTGTCGGCCAAATCCAGAACTCGCGGCATACCCGATTCCTCCCTTCACGGCGGCCATGATAAATGAACGTTGGTTCCATTGGCAAGGACACGTTTAGCTGTTGGGTGTTGGGTGTCAGGAGCAGCCCCCCCCACCTCGCACCTCCCACCTTCTCCTACCCCTCCCGCCGATGCCGTAGACGGTCAAGCGTCACGGCGACCACGATGATGACGCCAGTGACGATCTCCTGCACCCAGTTCGGGAAATCCATCTTGGTGCAGCCGTTTCCCACCACCGTCATGATCAGCGCGCCCACCAGGCTGCCCAGGATCGTGCCCGTGCCGCCGGACAGGCTCGCGCCGCCGATGATGACCGCCGCGATGATATCGAGTTCCATCCCCGCCGCCGTGGTCGGGTCACCAACCGTCAGGTAGGAGAACTGCAGCACCCCGGCCAGCCCCGCAAACCCCGAGCCAAGGATGTAGACCATCAGCTTGGTGCGTTGGACCGGCACCCCGCACAGCCGTGCGGTCTGCTCGTTCGATCCAACGGCAAAGATGTGCCGGCCGAAGCGCGTATACCTCAGCATGCCCGCCATCAACAGCCCCAGCGCCATCAGCATCCATACACCGGGCGGCACGAGCATCCACTGCCGCCCCTCAGGCAGCGTGCTGAGCAGCGTGTTGAGCCACGTGACGGGCGGCACCACCATCTGCTCGTTGGCCAGGCCCTTCGCCGCCCCCCGCAGCGCCCCCCACATGCCGAGCGTGACAATAAACGGCGTCAGCCGCAGCCGGGTGATGAGCGTGCCGATCAGCGCCCCGCACGCCGCGCCGGCCAGCACGGCGCCGAATGCCGCCACCCACGGGCTGAACCCGTGGGCTAGCAGCAACGCAAGGGTGACGGTGCTCAGGGCCACCACCGAGCCGACCGACAGATCGATCCCGCCGCTGACGATCACCGCCGTCATGCCCAGCGCCCCCATACCCACCACGGCCGTCTGCAGCATCATGATCTGCAGATTGTCGGCCGTGGGGAACTTCTGCGGACGCAACGCTGCAAACAGCGCGAACACGAACGCCAGCCCAATCAGGGGCCCCAGTTTCTTCAGCCAGTTCATACGACTGCCTCCGCTCCCGTGGCCTCGGCCATCATGCGCCGTTCGTCAACCTCGCCCACCGGCCGCGCCGGCCCCAGGCGTCCCCGGCACATGACCGCGATGCGGTCACACACCCCAAGCAGCTCCGGCAGGTAACTGCTCACCATCAGCACGGCCTTGCCGCGTCCGGCCAGGTCGTCGATCAACCGGTAGATCTCCGCCTTGCTGCCGACATCGATCCCGCGCGTGGGTTCGTCCAGCAGCAGCACATCGACGTCATGATGCAGCAGCCGGGCCAGCGCCACCTTCTGCTGGTTGCCGCCGGAAAGAGCGCCGACCGGCTGGCGCGGCCCGGTGCACTTGATCTTGAGCGCCTCGATCCACGGCTGCGTGGCCTCCCGTTGCCGGCGCGGCAGCGCGAACCCGGCCCGGCGCGGCAACCGGGACAGGGTCGTGTTGTCGGCGATCGACAACGTCAGCGCCAGCCCCTCGCTCTTGCGATCCTCGCTGACCATGCCCATCCCTTGCGCCCAACGGCGCGCCGGAGACGCCGGGCCGGCGTATGCGCCCAGCGTGACCTCCCCGCGGCGCACCCGGTCAAGCCCGAACAACGTCCTCAGTAACTCGGTGCGCCCCGCCCCCACGAGGCCGGCGATGCCCAGCACTTCGCCCCGATGGAGCGTCAGCGACGCCGACTCGGGTTTCGCGGCGCCCGCCAGGCCCGCCACCTCCAGCGCCACCGCGCCCATGACACGTGGCGACCGGGGATAGAGTTCGGTCACCTCGCGGCCGACCATCAACGCGATCATGCGGTCGACGGACGTGGCGGCAGTTGTGCCCGTGCCCACGCTCTGCCCGTCGCGCAAGACGGTGAACCGGTCGCTGATCTCCTTCACCTCCTCCAGAAAGTGGGAGATGTAGAGAATGGCGTGACCCTGCGTCTTCAGTCGCCGCACCAGCGCAAACAGCCGGCGGATATCGGCGGCGGACAGGCTGCTGGTCGGCTCATCCAGCACCAGGACCCGGCAGCCGATGGCCACCGCCCGGCCGATCTCGACCAGTTGCTGTGCCGCTACGGACAGGCGACCCACCGGTATTTCGGGCAGGATGTCGGGATGACCGAGTTGCGCCACCGCATCCATCGCCCGGCGCCGCGCTTCACCGGCGCGAATGAAACCGCACCGGGTCGGTTCCATGCCGAGCATGATGTTCTCGGCGACCGTCAGGTGGGGCGCGAGCGACAACTCCTGGTAGATCATCGCCACGCCCGCCAGCCGCGCCTCATACGGTCCGCGCGGCCGATAGGGCTGGCCGTCGAGCCACATCTCGCCCGCCTCCGGCACGAGCGCGCCCGACAGCACTTTCATGAGCGTGCTCTTGCCCGCGCCGTTCTCCCCGACCAGGGCCAGGACTTCGCCGGCGTCCACGTCACAATCGACGCCTCCCAGCGCCAGGGTCGCGCCGAAGCGTTTCGTAATGCCCCGCATCCTCAGGCGCGGCAAACCAGGAAGCCATTGGGGAGAAGCCATTGGGGACGTATCTCCACATTGGAAGGCCATTGGGGACGTATCTCCACATTGCACATACTTCAGGCACATTCTTTCGC
>CAZTAJ010000051.1:0-24614 GCA_964611575.1 uncultured Verrucomicrobiota bacterium | reverse complement strand
CGCCAGAGCGCGATCCCGCCGGGCGCGCGCCCCCAACCGGCTGATGCCCATGGCCACCGCAGAGTAGTCTACCCCACCCGCCCGCTTGCCCAAGGCACCCAGCGTTAGTCCGCCATAGTGCCGACCAGCCCACAGCACCAGATCCCGACCCCAATCCCCATGACGATCCCGGAACGACGCCCAGGGCTCCCCCTTGATCCGCTCCACGCTCTTCACAATCTCATCAAACCCACGCCGCGGCTTCAAGGCTTCCCGATCCTTATGTTCCCGCTCTACTTGAATCCGCCCACGCACCTTCTTCGCAAAACGTTCCGCCCCCAGCACCAACCCCCATCTCACCTTGGCCTGAAGCCCTTCTTCCTCTCCTTGCCTGATCCGATCCTCCACCAAGGCCCGGTACGACGTCTCGCCATCGGCGCCGGCTCGGTTCAGCAACGCCGCACGCTCCAGCCATTTCGGGTGCCCATGGTAGCCCGCATACGCGCCGTAGGAGCTCCACTCGTACTCCCGCAGACTCTTGAGCCGGCGCTCTCGTTCCTCGCATGTCGGCGGCCGTGTCAGGCCCCGTCGTTCCGCCGCCTTCTTCCGTTTCCCCAACTCAAACGCCTCCGTGGCTATGGGGTTCAGATGGATGTACACGCTCACTTCCAGCCCCCACGCGCTGTCCTCGACCAAAATCCCCTTGAACCGTTCCCCGTAAAGGTGGCCGGTCCGATTGTGTCTCCGGTTGTACCAGATCCCGTAACTACCGTTCAGCCATTGGATGGCCCGGCTGATATTCCCTTCCGGCGTACTCACCAACAAGTGGTAGTGGTTGGGCATCAGGCAGTAGGCATACACACGCACCCGGAAACGTTCCCTCATCGCTTCCACCAACTCCAGAAAGCGCACGTAATCCCCCCGCTGCGAAAAGATCCTCTCCCGGTTGTGGCCCCTGCTGCACACATGATACCACCCACCGCTCACTCTAATCCGGACATGTCTCGCCATACCACCCTTCCTATCTCCTCCCTCTTCCGCTGTCAACGCATATGTGCAATGTGGAGATGCGTCCCCTATGCCTGTTACGATCGGCCCGAGCTTGCTGCCCCAGTGCTGTCGCGCCATGCACGAGAGCGCATGTCAGAACCCGCGCCAATGCCAAAACTCAGGCACAGCCGATTCCCAAGGCACGCCTACGGGGTGGGTGGCACTCGGACCCGGATTTTGTAGAAACGCGCAGCATCAGCCGTGGCCGCGTTGGTGTCCGTCAGCGTGGTCTCCGGACCGGCGCCGGGTTGATCGACCAGTACAGGCGTCCAGCCGGGGTCCATCAAATTGGTGCTGACGGACAGGTCGTAAAGACGCGACGCGGATGACGTGAAGCGCACACAGGCGCCGCCATCACCCTCCTCGCAACCGTCGATATGCAGATTCGACAGGGCGGATAGCGGATCGCTGTCCGCCGTGTATTCGGCGGTATTATCGAAGCCGTCCCGATCGGGATCGGCCTGCCCGCCACAGTCGCCGGACTCCGAAATCGCATCCAGACCGCGCCCCTGTTCCCAGCCGTCCGGAATTCCGTCGCCATCCGTATCGGCCGCGTGCGGGTTAGTGCCTTTCTTGTACTCGTCGCGGTTGCTCAGACCATCGTGATCGTCGTCCTCCAGTCCATCGCTGCTGGAGAGCGGCAAAAGACCGTGGTCGCGCTCCCAGCCATCCCCCATGCCGTCGCCGTCCGTATCCCACAGGGAGGGATCCGTCCCGAGCGCATACTCTTCCCTCACCGTCAGCCCGTCACGGTCGGAGTCGGCATCCAGATCGACCGTTCCCTGGCCCGCATTATTCAACACCGCCTCAAGTTGGTCGGGAACACCGTTGTGATTGTCGTCAGCAAACTGCGACCGGGCCACGGACGTATTGGTGAAGACCCCGAGATTTCCGGCCTCGTCTTGCGCCGCGATGGCAAAGCCGTACAACCGGTCGGGATCCGGCATCGGCAACGTGACCGTTTCGAGGGTGCCGGCCGGCGCAGGACTGAGCGGCAACGAATAGACGGCGGCTGAGTCCCAGTCGACGACCGGATCGGGTCCAAACTTCAGTACGTAGGTCGCGGCGCGCCCCTCGGTCCCATCGTCACCGGGTGCCGTCCAGGTCAGTTTCACGCTCCAGGGCTGATCGCCGCTAGTGGCCACCAGATCCGCAATCGGCACCGGGGCGGTGACATCCGCCGACGAATCGGCGAACAAGGCGAAAGTCCCGCCGCTGCCGAGGGTCGCGGACACCGTATTCAAGTCGGGAGCCAGCGAGGCGGGAATCTCGTTCCACGCGCCGGCAGCCTGATCCCAGACATACAGTCGCAGCGAACTCTCGTCCAACCCGGCCAAGGCTGCTTCGTCGTAGGTCACGTTGAGCGTGACGCCGGTGCCTGAGGCGACAACGCTATCGGACAGCGCCACACAGATCTGCCCCCGTACGGCGTTGGTATGGGCAACACCCGTCGGCAGAATCGGAGGCAGGTTGTTCTCAATCACGAGTACTTCCGCATCGGCCGTAAGCGCATCCGGCCCTGTGACCACCGCCGCACCACCGACCCGTGAATACACCGTGCCTCCTTCCGCTACCGACAGGCTGCCGATATCAAAGACATCCACCGTGCGACGGGTGTCGCCATCGACCGGTGTGCAGGCGATGGTGACGGTCCCCGCCGACAGCACCCCGAGGGGGATGTCCCCGGCGTACACTCCATCCACAATCAGACTCATGGCGGCCTGGAACGTGCTTCCATCCTCAAACACGGCCGTCACGTCAGGCAGCGCTGCCAGCGGACCATCCACTTGCACCGTGACGCGCAGCGCCCGCGGATCCGATTGCAACGCGTAAGCGACGACGGTGCCCGGAATCGCAGACGGCGCCGGATCAGCCGATGCGCCCACCTCTCCCGAAGCGGATTGCGCGCTCATCCCCGGCACGGACAGTTCGAGCGCCAACGAGCCGGCCAGATCGGCGGCCACCACCGCGCGACCGCTGCTGCGGCCGCCGGCGACCGCCTGCATCCAGTCGCCCGCAGCAAGATCGTAGACCACCAGTCGTCCCGCCGCGTCGGTGCGCCCCGACAGTACCGCCGCGCCTCCCCCGGCCGGCCAGCGCAGCACACTGGCGCGCGGCACTGCACGCCCATCCCTCCGTACGGTCACCGTCACCCCGCCGACAGACGCCGAGGATCCCCCCATCGGCAGAAGCACACCCGCCGCGCCGCCGGAGGGTGGAACATTGCCCACCACGCGGCACACCTCATAGGGCGCCGGCACGAACCACGGACCGGGCCGGCTCTCCGAGGTCGAGTTGTCATTTCCCAGGTAATACCCCCGGACCGGGACCACAATCTCGGCAAACGTGTTGCTGACATATCGCTGTGACATCAGTTCAAGCCATTGCCAGCAGGGCGAAAACGTCGTGCTGATCCGCAAGGACCGATTATAGACCTGCTGCGTCACGCGAACCGCGTCCGTGCTGGCGGGGTACGCGGGCAGGTACTTGTGCCAGGAGGAGAGTTCCGATGAGTTCTGCGGCTCGTCCATGATGCCGTAGTTCATCGGCACCTTGTCGGGGTTGGCCGAACGGTAGACCTGCCAGGCCGCCGTGCTACCGCGACCGTCGGCATCTTCGCTGAACAAGCCGAACGCGTAGGCGCAGAACTGCCGGGCGAACGCGCGGAACCAGGCTGCCTCGTCGGGCGGCACGCCCTTCCAACGGATACCCATCCGGAAACGGCCGCCGACCGGAGCCGTGGCGCCGTTCACCATCGCCCATGGCGGCACCTCCGTCTGCGCCAGGACGACAACATCGGCGCTATTCCACAACGTTGAGGCCTGCGCCACCCCCGACGACACGGCGACCATACCCAACTTCACCTGGCCATCGGTAACGTCGTAGAGAAATGCCGAAGCCTGCTCAAACCCGGCTTTCAGCCGTGTCGTGATATCGAGGGAACTCACTTCACTGGCCACCAGCAGATTCCATTCGGTCAGCGTATGGGCCAGTTTCAAATAAACCGGTGACCCCAGTTCGCTTTGCGCCATATCGTCGTCGGAAACGACATATGAGCGCCACACGCCATCCCAGGCGTTGCTGTCCGTGCCGCCCAGATCGCTATCCTGCCAGACCACGTTGAGCACATTACTAACGGCTCCGTGCATGGGTTTGGGCGAACGAGTCGTGGCAATGGCCTTGCGTGCGAACAAACCACGTCCCTGCTGCAGAGGAATGAACACACGAAGCTGACCGTTGCTATCGGTCACCCCGACGCGGCTCTCGAGCGTCCGCCCGTCATAGTACACCTCGACTCCCGCCAGACTCTCCCCGGGATCGAATCGTGAGTTGCGATTGCGGTCGTTCCACGCGCGCACGACCCATTCACCCTGCTCTCGCGTGTTGAGACGAAACACCGGCGCCACTCCTGAACTGCCGCCGGCCGACACCCGCGCGGCCATCTGGGTCGACACAACCCCCGGCCAGTCCACCCCCGCATCCCAGACAATCCGGCGGTTGACGCCCGGCACAACGTTGGACCCAAGATCGCCGGACAGGGTCGCCGCCTTCAGGTTCCACGACCGCCCTCCCACCGTGGAGAGATCGAACGTGACCGGCGGCACATCATCCACGGGTGCGTCGAGGTCGTACGTCACGTCCACGAGTTTGGTTCCGGTCCGTTGAGCGGCCCGGACGTTCGAGACGAACGCCGGCGTCAACCCGAGGTTTTTCCACACGCTGGTGTAGCAGGGAGGCGCGTAGGATTCCTCGCGGGTCCGGTAACCGGCACGGGTGACACGCAGCGACGCGGCCGAACAGTTCACGCCTGTAAAGCCATAGTAGCCATCCGGACCGGTGGCCACGGCGTTTGCGCCAAACTCCACCACGGCGCCACCCACGCGGCTGCCTGTGACCGTGTTCGTCACGTAGCCTTTGAAAGACGTGAGTTGCAGAAAGTTGGCCACCACGAACTTATTGGCCTCCATGACGACATCCACCGCGCGATTGGTGGTAGACACATTGCCGGCCCAATGGGTGAACAGGTAACCGGCTCGATCATAAGCGGTCAGGGTCACGGGGGTCCCACGCACATAACCGTTTGTCGGCTGAGCCGGCGAGAGACCGACCCACCCGCCGGCCGCCGGGTTGGTGTAGACGGCGATGCGGAACCGCGGGGGCGGCAGCACGGTCACCGTCACCGTCACAGTCTGCGTGCCGACATCGGACGCGACCTCAACGGCGGCACTGTGCAGCCCGGCCGCCAGGCCGGCCGTCCGTGTAAAGACCTCGATCCGATCGTGCTCGCCCTGGCTGGAGCCGCCCAGCGGCGTCACATCGAGCCAGTCGGCCGCACACGTCACGTGGTAGACCAACACCGTCGCCCCGGCATTCCACACCTCGAATGCCTGGGCAGACGTCACCCCTTCCATCAAGGTCGTGGAAAGCAACGAGGGCGCCACCGCCAGCACAGGCGGCTCGAACCGGGGCGTTACCACGTCAAGCGTCACCGGTATGGCCAGCGGAGCATTGCTGGCCCCCGGCGCCGTCACCATGACAACCGCCGTCATCACACCCGATTCCAGACCCGTCGCGTCGTAGCGAACCGTAACGACATCGGTCTCTCCCGTGCTCTCCCCCGTGGACGGATCCAGAGTGACCCACGGCGCGTCGCAGTCCAGCGCGTAGGCGAGCGTACCCCCACCGTCATTGCGGATGCACAGATACTGCAAATCGGCCGCTCCCCCCTGAACGACCACGTTCGACAATACCCGCGGCTCGCACACCAGTCGGGGATCCGGCGGTTGAACCGTCAAGGACACGCTCACCACCTGCGGCGCGTTGCTGGCATTGGCCAGCACCGTCAGGTCGCCCGTGTAGGTGCCGGGCGCAAGGCCGGCGGAACGGAAATCGCAACGCAACCGGTCGGTTTCGCCCGTGCTCGTGCCGCTGGAGGGACTCACCCATAACCACGGAATCGCGTTGGAAACCGCATACGTCAACGCGCCGTTCCCCACATTGCGCACCTCGAGCCAGCGCAGTTCGGGCTCCGTGCCGACCTTCACGGTGTTCGTGACGTCCCGGGGCTCGACATCAAGAAGCGGCGAATCCGGATCGCGCAGGAACAGCACGCCCCACGCGGGCCAGTTACAAGCGGATCCGGCCCCCAGGAGTGTCGGCGCGTTGCTCACTCCGGCGGCCGCCACGGTCCACAGCTGGCCCGACCGTTGATACACCACCCAACGTCCGTCAGGAGAAAAGTCCGGCATGTATTCGGATAGACCCGCAGCCACCACCACACGCCGCTCACGCCCCGCTTCCGCCGAGGCCACCATCACGGCCGGCGGCTGGCCGGATCCGGCTTTCACATAACAGAGACTCGACCCGTCCCGGCTGACATTGCCCTGAACCCGCACTGCGCCATCGCGCGGGATCACCACGATCCGACTGGCATCGGCAGGATCGAAGACCTTGACCTCGGTATTCATGCTCACGCCGGGGTCCGTCGTGTAGTAGACGCGGTCCGACGTCCAATCCACGCCCAGCAGGGCCTGACGGTCGCCCTCGACAAAGAGCGGGGCCGCCTGACCGTCCAACGGCACCACCCACAGATCGGCCGCCGCTGCCGTGTTATTCTGCCCCACGAGCCCGCTGCTGTCGGACAGCCAGTCGTAACCGTACAGGTTCGTGTAGGCCCGTTCCGTCCGCGAGACAAGGTCCAAGACCATGAGCCGATTTGCCGTGGCATCGCGATACGCCAGTTTGAGACCGTCGGGACTGGGCCGCGGTTCATACTGGTTGCCGGCCCTGGCCACCAGGGTGGTGAGGCCGGACCCGTCGGGATGGATCATCCAGATGTCCTGGCTGCCGGCCCGATAGGAGTCGAACACGATTCTTTCGGCAAACTGACCGCCGTCGGCGGCGATCACCAGTCGAACCATCAGGCGTTGCCGCGCGGCAGGCCAGGCATCGGGAATGATGTCAACGGCCGCGTGGTGGACGCCCGGGACAAGGCCGGCCGTTTCCGCCACCAGCGTCAGCGGCAACGTCTCGCCTGTTACGGTGCCGGCCGCCATGCCGTTGGTCGTCGCGACCGTCAGCCACGACGCATGCGACAGGGCGGTGAAGGCCACGGGATTGGCCGTGCCCGCGTTCCACAACTGAACCACCCGAGCCTCCGGATTGACGCCGGGACCGGTGGTGAAGGCCACGAACGGCGGGTCGACTGCAAGCGCAGGGACCACCGTAAGGCGCGCCGGTATCGCCACAGGCCCGTTGACGGCCCCAGCCGCCGCAATCATGACGCACCCGGTGTGAGTCCCCTCGTCCAATCCGACGCTGCGGAACGCCACGCTGTGCGTGCGTCGGACCGCGCCGGTCACCGTGCCGCTCGCCGGCTCAATGGTCACCCATGGCACGTCCGCCGACACGGCATAGACCATGGTCCCCGTGCCGGCGTTCCAGACGGAGAGCCGCTGCACGACATCGTTGACTCCGGCGGCCAGCGCCGGCGCCCATTCACCCGGTTCCCACCCGATGACCGACGGCTGTTCAAAGACAATCAGATGAATGCTGATCGTTTGCGGCGAATCACTCGCCCCGGCAGCCGAAATGATCACGGCGCCGTTGTACTCACCCGCCGGCAAGGTCGCCGTCAGGAATCGGTTGGTAAAGACGGCGGGCAGCCCATCCAGGCTGACGGCTTCGGCCGGCTCGATAACGAGCCAAGGAACCGTGCTGACGGCGCGGCACACCAGTGCATTCGTGCCGCTCTTGTTCCGGGCTTCGATTGTCTGCGGTGCCGCCGTGCGCCCCTGTTCATTGCTTACCGCTATCGCGGCCGGGTTGACCTCCAGTGAAGGCGGCGGCGGGTCGACGATCAGGGTCACGTCGATATACTGGGGCGAATTGGCCGCATCGTCGGAAGCGATGGCCACCTGGCCGTTGTAGACCCCCATGGCCAGTCCGGCCAGGTTGGTCAAGACCACGTCATGCAGATTGTGCTGGCCGCGACTGCTGCCGGCCGGCGGATTGACGGCCAGCCATGGAACATCTGCGGACACGGTGTACGCCATCAACCCGGTAACCATGCCGGCGTTCCAGACTTCGACCGGCCGATTGATTCCTTCGACAGTCGCCACCGTGACGTGCTCCACGATCCGTGCGGGCAGACGCGCAATCACCGCCGGCTGCGGCGTCACCGTCAGGACCACTTCAAGCCCAAGCGCGACATTGGTCGCCGCCGGCGCCGTCACGGTCACCGCGCCCGTGTAGGTCCCCGGGTTCATGCCGGCCGTCAGGAAGACCAACTGGACGGCGTCGTACTCGCCCGTGCTGACCCCGCTCGCCGGTACGCACCCCAGCCACGGCACGTTGGCCGACAACTGGTAAGCCATGCTCTCGGGCGGAGTGGCATTCCACACCTCAATGGTCGCCGCCGGCACATTGCTGCCCTGCACAACGCTGACCATCGTCCGAAGCGGCGCGGCCGCCACTCCGGGCCGCGGCCACACGGTGCAACTCAACGAAATCGTCCTTACACCCCCGGTGGCTCCGGGCGCCGTTATGGTGAGGGCACCCTCGTGCTGACCGGCGTCCAGACCCGCCGTATTCGCCCCGATGCGGATGGCGTCGAGTTCGCCGGTACTGCTGCCGGAGGCCGGGAATGGGGTTGCCCAAGGCACGTCCGTCGCCAGGGTGTAGACCAGCTCGCTGCCGCCGCTGTTGCGGATGAACACCATGCCGGTGGCTGATTCGGCCTGCCTCAGGCTCCACGCCAACGCGTTCGTGCTGGTCCAGATCGCAGGCGGCGGACCCACGCGAAACACCGCGGTAATCCTCAATGGCGTGTTCGTGGCCTCGGCAGACGCGACCACCACGACTCCGGAATAGGTGCCCGGTGTCAGCCCGGCCGGGTCGAAACGAACCTCTACCGCGTTTGCCTGCCCGGTACTGGCACCCACGTCCGGCAATGCCGTCAGCCACGGCACGTCGGGCGTCAGCGTGTAGTTCATGGGCCCGCTCATGGCGGCATTCCAGACACGCCCCGACACGGATACGGCATCCCGCCCGGCAACAGCCGTGGCTTCGAACCGTGTCGGCTGCATGGCCGCCACCGGTTGGAGACCGCGGGCGTCAAGCGTCACCGCAATCGTCTGCGGGGCATCGATGGCGCCGGCCGCCGCCACCGTGATCGTTCCCGTATGCGTCCCCGCGGACAAACCCGCCGTCGCAAACTGGACCGTAATGACGTTGGTCGGCCAGAAACAGAATCCGTTGCTGGGCGAAAGGCTCATCCAGAGCGCATCATCGGTCAGCGTGTAAACAAAACTGCCGCTGCCGGCGTTCCACAGGCGGAATGACCGCGTCGGCACGGCGCCTCCCACCGTGAAACTATTGGTCAACAACTGTGTATCAAGCGCCAACCGGGGCCGCGGCGTCAACCGCAGCACCACGGGCAGCGTCTGGGGCGAATTGGCGGCCTCCGCCGAAACGATCATGACATTGGCCGTGTAGACTCCCGCGGCAAGGTTCGTCACCTCGGCGCCATAGTTGACATAAACGTATCGCACATCGCCGGTGCTGGAACTGCAGGGCGGATTCGCCCACGCCCAAGTGACGTCGGTAGTCAGGCTGAATGCCATCGGCCCGTAACCGCCATTCCAGACCCGGAATACGTCGCTGCCCGGCCGTGATCCCTCCACGGCAACCCGGCTAATCCCCGATGTGCTCAGCATGAGGGCGGGCGGCGGCTTCACAGTCAGTCCGACACCAACAGCGCAGGGCAGATTCGTGTCGTCCGGCGAATCGATCCATACAACGCCGCTGTACGTGCCGGTGCCCAACATCGCCGGCCAGCAGGTCAGCGTGATGAGGTCCTGTTCGCCGGAAGACACCCCATCCGTTGGGCTCACACTGAACCACGGCGCGTCGTTGGACACGGTGTAGTTGGCGATGCCGTACCCGGCATTCCATACGCGGAACGTCAGGCCCGTCGATTCCACCGCCGTCGTTACGGTGCGAGTCAGATTGGTCGGGTCCACTTGCAGGGCGGGCGGACCGCTCAGGACCGTCAGGGCCACGGCGACGACCTGGGGCGAATTGTCGGCCGTGGAGCACGCGATCACGATTTGGCCGGTGTACGCGCCCGGCGCCAGATTAGTGGCCGCGTACGACACGGTGATGGCGTCGAATTCCCCGGTACTGATCCCGGACACCGGGGTCACCGAAAGCCAGGTCATGTTGTCGGACAGCATGTAGTTCAGCATTCCGGGCCCGGCGTTCCGGATGTCGAAACGGTCGGGACCGGGGTTCTGCCGCACAGGCACCACCCGCGAAAGGGCCGCCATGCTGACTCCGATCGTCGTGGGCGGCAGCGTGGTGAAGCCGATACTCTCGGGCGCCCAGGCCACCCCGGCCGTATTGCTGGCCCAGCACCGGTAGAACTGCGACGCATTGGTGGCCAACCCGCCCACAAACCAGGTGAACGGTCCCGCCGAACGGTTTCCGACAATAACCGAACGCGCCCATGACGTCGACACGTCGCCGCCGTCGTTGGTCCCATAGTAGATGCGCACCTGGCAGCCGGTCGGCCACCCCGCGGATACCAGGGTCCCGCGCAACATGGCGCTGTTGGGCGTCACGTTGGTGACCGACTGGTTCTCCACGCTCGGCCGTTGCTGGACACTGAAAGCGATCGGGACCGCCAGGGGCGAGTTCGTGGCGTCAGGCGAATGGATCCACAGCGTCCCGCTGTACGTTCCCGTGGCCAGACCCTCGGCCGAACACGTGGCCGTGACGGTATCCTGCTGCCCCGTGGCCAGGCCGTTCACGGGAGCAACGGTACACCAGGGCAGGTTGTTGGAGATGCTGTAGGTCAGTGCGCCGGGCCCGCCATTCCAGACGCGGAACGTTCGACTGACCGTCCCCGTCGGCAACACGGCCGCCGTCGTCAGCGCGACCGGATCGACCTGCAACGAGGGCAGGCCGCCGAGTACCGTCAGGTAGACGGTAATGGTCTGGGGCGAATTCGGCGCATAGCTTCCGTACACGGTGATCTGACCGGTGTAACCACCCGGTGCAAGATTGGTCACGGAATAGACCAGGGTGATGCGATCGTGCTCGCCCGTGCTGACGCCGGCAGACGGCACGAGGGACAACCACGACACATTGCGTGAGAGGTTGTAGCTCAAAATACCGGGGCCGGCATTCCAGATCTCAACGGTATTCGTGGCCGCATTCGATCCGGCCAGGACGGTGGACGAAATCATATTTGCGCTCAATCCCAGAAGAGGGGGAACGGGGGTCGTGAACAGGTCGTACGAAGACGCCCAACTTGTTCCGGCGGCGTTACTGGCCACACACCGATAGTAATACACGGTGTTCGAAAGCAGCCCACCGACGCCGTACGAGAACAACCCGGTCGGCCGATAGCCCACCATCACGTTGCGGCCCCAAGTTCCCACATTCGTCCCGCCGTCGGCCGTTCCATAGCAGATACGGATCTGGGCATTGGTCGGCGACCCCAGCGTCAGCAGGTTCCCCTTGAAAAGGACCGAAGTAGCCGTGACATTGGTTGCCCCCACATTCTCCACCAACGGCGGCACGGGCGGCAAGCGAGCCAACTCCCTAATCTCGTCGCCGGCCAGCACACGGCTGTAGATCCGCACATCGTCGAGCCGGAATGCCGGCGCAATGAAACGCCCCCAACTGCCCTGGGTGGCGCTGTATTCATAGGAGGCGAGGGTTCCCTTCGTCGGATAGAGCGGGCCCGTCCCGGCCAGCGGCGTCCAACCGACCTGCAACCCGTCGTAGTACAACCTGAGTTCACCCCGCTCGCGGTCCGTCACCCCGACCAGGTGGTGCCAGGCCCCAAAGCAGTTCGTGCCATAGGCCACCTCGGTCTTCGTGTTGACGGCCCCGCAGATACTGAACCCCAGCCGACCGATGCTCGAGTTCGTCGCGCGATCCGCCGTCAGGACGAAGCCCTGGCTGTAGTCATCCTGCTGATACGCGATCAACGGGCCCCGGCCCCAGGCCCACAGTTCATTGGTTGACGCCGCCAAAACCCAGCCCGCCACGGTGAACGAATCGTTGCCGGGTTGCCACGGCGGAACGGCGACCCGCGCATCGAGGGTTCCCGGACACTTTATCGACAGTCCCGTCACGCCGGGCTGAAACGCCCAACCACCCCCGAAGGGAGTCCCGTGACGACCGTACGGACTGCTGTCCTCAAGCGTACCGTCCAGCCGGTAGTGCGCCTGCAGACCGCTGTCCAACGAACACCGCGCAAACATCGCGGTGACGTAGCGCGGACCGTCCATCGTCAGCGTAATCGATGGCTGATTCGTTGGGCCAGCGCCGACGTCTCCCGTCCACCCCGCGAATTCCCAACCGGCGGCGGGCGAGGCCGAGAGCGTGGCATTCGACCCCTCCCCCACCCACGTCGAGGCGGCGCTCACCGAGCCGCTGCCCTGGGTGTCCGCCGTCAGTTGATAGTAGGTCGCCCAATTCCACGTCAGTACGGCATCGTTCGTGAGAGTCATCACGAGACTTGCCCCCGACCCGGTCGCCGGCTCGTTCCCGGCCATCGTCCATCCCGTGCAGACGTATTGGGTGGATCCCTGCAGATCGGGACTTGTTACGGCATTGGTCAGCGTAGCGCCATGGGCATGCCAAGTGGCGCCGGAGGGAGTCGCCGTACCGTACGCCGTCTCGGCGATCAGCGCGTGCAAGCGCTCCAGAGTCAGGGTAACAGGCTGGGGCGGGATCACGCTGAAATTCACCTCGCCATCCAGCGTGTATTCCACCACGCCGCCCACGTCCTGGGGTTCCGTCTGACCGGCGGGCACCATGACGCTATAGGCGAAGGAGACGGGATTGTTCGTCAAGGCGCCCGTGAACACGATTTCGGTTCCGTTCGTCTGAGGGATCCCATCGCCCGACGCGCCGGCCAACACCCAACCGCCGGGCAGGACGGGCCGCCACAACAACGCGAGCACCGTGCGGTCGCTGGGATAAGCAAACTGACACGCCACAGTGCCCGTCCCCGGCGAGCAATACCCGAGGCTCGCATGCACCGCCGTAATGCCGGGATCCTCATCCGCCGAGACGGGAGCTGACGCCAGCGCCAGCACAACGCAAGCCACAGAGGCGGCGGGCACAAGGCCCGCCGCGTCGACTAGACGCCCTATCGCGCGCAACATGTGTTTCCTTCGCGAAATCTTATGGTTCCACGTTGATCCGGTAGAAGAACGCATCCCGGGCACTGGATCGATCACGGAAAACGTTGTCAGGCGGAGTGGCCGGAAGATTGGAGACGATCGCCGAGAACCCGGTCACCAGGTCCGCTCCCCCGCCCACAGTGTAAAAGCGATTCGTGACGCTCGGCCACCGCAGGACGACCATCCCATCCGATTCCACGGTGGCATCCCGCAATTGCAGGCGCGACGTTGCGTCGCGCGGATCGGTGCCAGCCAGGCATTCCTGCAGGTTGTTCATTCCGTCGTGGTCCGCATCCTCGTCCGGGTCAAGCGCCGTGTCTCCGTCCGCATAGTGCCGCTCCCAGGCATCCGGCAAGCCATCGCCATCCGTGTCGTTCGGCAGGAGCGTCAGGACCGTCGGCACGGCCTCCGCCAAGCTCGTCATGCCAGCCACATAGTACCCCGCACTCCCGCAGATAACCCGCGGACCGACTTCCGACAGCGGTACCCGAAGCACACAGGTCACATGCACCGGACTGGGCGGTAGAACGCCCGTCCACAGCAAGTCGCCGCGCCTGAGTTCCGGCTTGCCGTCGCCGGCCACCGAGACCACCGTCCATCCGTCAGGCAGTACGGGCCGCCAAACCAGAGTCAGCAGCGTCCCCGAATACTCGAAACGATTGGTCACGGTGACCAAACCGCCCGGATCATAGCCTGCGGCCCCCGACTGCGAGGCCGCCGCCAAAGCACTTGCCGCGGGGACGAGCCCGGACTGGCCACCGGCAACGGCCATGTAACCGTCTGGACTGCCGGACGCGACCGCATAACCCCCGGCCCGCCAGTACGCCAACGCCGTCGCCGCCTCGGTGGCATCCACCACCCAGGGTTCCGCTTGGAAGTCGGCACTGTGGCGGCCCCCGCCCGTGTCGCCCGAGCCCGAGGCGTAACCGTCATAGCCGACAGGATCGATGTGGTACTGTCCCGCGCGCCAGTAGGCCAGGACGCGGTTGACCTCGGTCCCGTCAATCGACCAGAGCGGCGCACGGTAGTCGGCGCTGTGATAACGCTCCACCAAGAGCGGATCGGCCAACGCCGCCACAACGCGCTCGCCGGTCATCCCTTCGAAACGAAAGACCGCCGCGCCCCGGATGCCGTTCGTGACGGACTGATCCCCCGGCACGTTCACCCGATAGCTGAACCGGATCGGATTGTCCAGGAACGGCCCCGCGAGAACAACATTCGTGGCGCCCGAGGCCAGCGTCCAACCCACGGGTAATTCCGGACGCCAAGTCAGAGCGGCCACCGTCTGACCAGCCGGATAGGCAAACGTACATGCGATTACCGCGCCCGTGCCCGGCGAACGGTAACCTTCGCAAGCATGCACGGCCTGCACCAACGCCGTATTGACGGCAAACCGGGCTGTCACCACATAGGGACGATCCAAGGTGAGTTCCAACGGATTCTGAGGCGAATTCCCGCCTGCCCAAGTCCACTCGGTAAACGTGAAACCGGGCATGGCCGTCGCCGTCGCCGCCGCCATCGCCCCCGCCTGCCGCCACCCGTTCGACGCCTCGACCGTCCCCCCGGCCTCGGCCATCGCATCAAAGCGGTACTGCGTCTCCCACTGCCACACGAGTGTCGAGTCGTTGGTCAGATGCACCGACAGGTTCGTCCCCGCGCCGTCGATGGGGACGCTGCCGGTCCCGCTCCAGCCGTGGCAAACATACTGCGTGGTCCCGCCGACCACTGGCGAGTTCCCCACACCGCAGGCCACGTCGGCCCCATAGTCATAGACGTTCGTTCCCGCGGGAACAGCGCCGCCCTGCGCGCTCTCCACGACCAACTGGCACATGTCGATCGCAAATGTCGCTGCAATCGTGTGGTCGTTTGTAATGTTCGCAAACGTCCATGCATTGGTCACGCCCACGGACACGCCGTCCACCACCACATCGCCCACATGGTGGTTGGCAGCCGCCGCGATCATGAACGACGCGTCGCTTCCATACGACACCGCCACCATTCCACTCGGCGCGATCGTCCCGCCCGGTCCGGCGCTGGCCGTAATCGTGCAGGCATCCGGGGCAAACTGCGCCGTCACAATGCGGGCCTGGTCCATCGTCAACGCCAGCGGATTGTCGTTCGTCTTTTCCGCCGGCACATTGCCGGTCCAGACAACGAAGTGGTAACCCGTATCCGCCACCGCCTCGACCTCACCCGTGCTTCCCGCGTCCAGCCAGCCAGCCGCGCCGATTGCCCTCCCTCCCTGCCCATTTGTCGTCGTCAGCCAGTATTGCGTCTGCCACCGCCAAACCAACGTCGAGTCGTTGGTCAGATGCACCCACAGGTTCGTCCCCGCGCCATCGATGGGGACACTGCCGGTCCCAGCCCAGCCGCGACAAACATACTGCGTGGTCCAACGGTCCACCGGTGAGTTCCCTACGCCGCAGGCCACGTCCGTCCCATAGTCATAGACGTTCGTTCCCGTGGGAACGGCGCCGCCCTGCGCGCTCTCCACGACCAACTGGCACGTGTCGATCGCGAATGTCGCTGCAATCGTGTGGTTGTTCGTGACATTCGTGAACGTCCACGCGTTGGTCGCACCCATGGACAGGCCGTCCACCATCACATCCGCGATGTGGTGATTTACAACCGCCGCAATTGCGAACGTCGCGTCGCCTCCATACGGCACCGCCACCATTCCGCTCGGCGAGATTGTCCCGCCCGGCCCGGCGCTGGCCGTAATCGTGCAGGGGTCCGGGGCAAACTGTGCCGTCACGATGCGCGCCTGGTCCATCGTCAACGCCAGCGGGTTGTCGTTGGTCTTCGCCGCCGGCACGTCGCCCGCCCAGCCGACGAAGTGGTGGCCCGCATCCGCCACCGCCTCAACCACACCCGTGCTGCCCGCGTCCAGCCAGCCGGCCGCGCCGATTGCCGTCCCGCCCGGCCCGTTCGTCGCTGCCAGCCAGTACTGTGTCTTCCACAGCCAGACCAGCGTCGCGTCGTTGGTCAGCGTCATCGCGAACGTGGCGTCCGATCCGCTCTGGGGTTCGTGACCCGGCATGGCCCAGCCCGCGCAGACGAACCGGGTCGTCCCAATCGGTTCCGGAGCGGTCACCGTATTCGTCAGCACGGTACCGTGGAGATAGGCGTTGGTGCCTGAAGGCGTCGCGGTGCCATGGGCCGTTTCAACGATCAGGTGGTGCAGTTGGCCGGCAATCAGCGGATCCGGCGCCGCCGGTACGGTTACGGGGTTCGCCGTGCCATTCAACGTGTACTCGACCTCACCGCGAATCTCGGCCGGACCGGACCGGTCGGCCGCCACGGCAACCTCGTACCGGAACACGATCGGATTGTTGGTAAGGTCTCCCGCGGCGAACACGATGTCGTGCCCATTCCATTGCGGGGCCCCGTCGCCCGACACGTCGACCAGGGACCAACCGGACGGCAACGTGGGCCGCCACAGCAGGGCCAGCAACGAGCGATGTTCCGGAACGGTAACCGCACACGTCACAACGTTGGTTGCCGCCGGCCGATAGCCGGGGATCCCGTGCCATGCGACCACATCCGACGCCAGGGTCAATACAGCCGATGCCAAGGGACTATCCTGCCGGCCCGCCAGGAAAGCGCGGGCCTTGACCGTGGCACTCTCGGTCAACGTAAATGGGCCTCCATAGAGCGTGGCCTCGGAGTTCGGATCAGATCCGTCGAGCGTATATCGGATGGCGGCGCCCGGTGTCGCGCAATTGAGCGCCACGTCTACCGACACGGTAAAGGAGCCGCCCGCCGGCGTGATGACCGGCCTCGCCACGACCAGGCTCTCTCGCACGCCCCAACCTTGCGGTTCGGCATAGGGCTTAACCTCACTCCAGACGAAATCGTTCGTGCCGACGCGCGTGTACCAGAACGCCTCACCGGGCAGCAAGACGTTCGTGGCCGGATCGAGTTCGGGATATTTCACCCAGTCGAGGCCCTCATCCATGAAGTAGACATCGGCCATCGCTTCGGGGTTCGGCGGATCGGCCATTGTGTTGCCCGTGCGGATTGTGTCGGCCAGTTCCAGGTCCGGGCCGCCATGAGCCTGGGCGCCCAGCGAAAGGGCCGTAAGCGGCACCGCCACGGGATAGGGATAGGCCACGCAGTTTGTTCCGTTGACGATGGACTGGCAATTTACCTCGAACGCAGGCACCTCACCCACCAGGTACACGTTGGTTGCCAGCGGTGACCACAGCGCGAAGCCTTCACCGAGGTCGAGCGTCGTGGTCCCCGGCGTCCATTCGCCGAACGGCGGGAAGGATTGCCACAATTCACCGGCGAATTGTTGCCGGCTGACGTTCCATTTCAACAGTCGCGAGCCGTCCGCGAGTTGCATCCCGAAGACGTTGGAGACCGTCGACGCCCCGGCAACGTTGCGCAAGGGATAGGAGGCCAACACGAAGGTGTTGGAGGGCAAAACCAACCGGATGCAGCCGATGGTGCTGAACACCGGCGGGGCGCCGCTGGCGGCGTATCCGGAGGCTGGGCTTTCGGAGTCCTCGATGTACAGCCGGTAGGCAGTGAACCGTTCGGCCGCGGCAAGCGGAATGCTGCAAACCATTTGAGTCGAAACGCCAACCATATTGGTAATCAACACCTGCCAGCCGCCCGCTTCCCGCAGATCGGTCGTCCGGTCGATGCGATAGATGCGACCCGACACACCCGGCCACTTCAGCACAAGCGTGCCCCCCGCCGCCTCAGCCGTCTCCATCGCAAACCGCGACTGGGGATCCGTGGGGTTGGTCCCCGCCAGATACTCCTGCCACTCGAGACTCCCGTCATGATCCACATCGGTGGTATCGTCTGAAAGGCTCAGCCCATGCTCGGCCAGCCACCAGACCGGGGTGCGGCTGTTCACCATGTCCGGCGCGAAGTAAACATCGACCGTGCTAGAGCTCATGATGTCGCTTACGATCAGGTTGTAGTTCGTCTCCGTTCCCGTAAGCCCCACGACCTGGACATTGTTGATCAGGATCTGACTGATGTGGTAGTACGGCTGCGCGGTCATCACGAAGTTCGTTCCGGCCGGAGTGGTCGGGAACACGATGATGCCCGAGGGACTGATCGTGCCGTTTCCGTACGCTATGGCGAACACCGTGGCGCCGACCGGCTCAACGAACTCGACACATACCTCGCCGTTGGTCATCACGACATCGTCGAACATGCCGCTGCCGGAGAAGACGACCCCTCCGAACCCCAGGTCGGCGTTGTTGGCGCACACGAACCACGAACCACCGCGAACGAACGGATCCAAAGTCGCGAAGGCCGCCGCATCGGTGAACAGGTGCCCGTTCACGCGCAACTGGAACAGGCCCAGCCCGGCACCGGCATAATCGCTGAAGTCCAGCGTCACGGTCACGCGCACCCACTTGTCCGTCCCGATCGGCGGGAAACCGTCCAGCACCGTCCAGCGCCGATCCAGCGAGCCGAAGTCGCCTTCATTGGTAAGAGCCGCATGGTAGACGTTGATAAACCCGTTCGTATCCACGAACAATGACATCGGCGAGTTGCTGATCGATGCCGCCAAAGGAGGCGTCTGCATGGGCACCGGCTGGAGCATGACGTCGAATGACACGATCGGTGCAGCGTTATCCGCGACAACATTGGAGACGGCACCGCCACTGAACACCACCGCCCTGGTATGCGCCGATGCGGTCAGGGGATACGTGACCAGGGGAATCTGCAGCAACCTGGCATAATCAATATTGGTTACAATGGCGACGGCGTCCTCAGACCCATACCAGCCGGGGCTGGCGTTGGTGTCAAACAAGGACGAACCCACCGGCAACGTTTCGAAGTCGGCCGCATACGGCAAAGCATACGCCGCCCCGCCTCCCGCCGCCCGCGGCAGCACACTCAAGAGCAACCCACGCGCCGGCGGATATGGGATCAGTTCATAGGCGCCCAGATCGACTCGACCATTCCAGATGCGAGGATTCCCGTCGAGGTCCACCACGTTCGTCGTCCAAGTGGCGTTGGTGCCGCGGTCCACGCAGGGCGAGCTGGCAGTCAGACGATAGTCGCCGGCGGCGGCATTCACGAACTGCGGATCAAGCGACGTGTTGCTGACGCCCGCGAGGAGTGGCTCACTGCACGTGAACCCCCAGACCCCGCTCGTCGAACAGTTCGCCTGGATGGGGGCGTGATTTCCCATGACGATAGTATTCGTGGCGGAACAGTTGGGCATGAAGTAGATGCCGCCAGCGGAATTTGTGGCCGAGTTATCGACGATCGTACAGTTTTGCACCCTTACCCCCGGGGCCGTCGTGGAGAGGCCGCCTCCCCTATTGGAGGCCATGTTGGACGCGATCAAGCAGTTCCGAAGGGTGAAGGGCGTGGCGCACGCCACACCGCCACCCTCGATGCCCGCATAGTTATCCCGGATGACACAGTGGCTCACGACATTGCTCCCGCCCCACAGGTATACGCCGCCGCCACGGTACAGAGCCGTGTTACTGACAATGATGCAGTTGATCAGTGTGCCGGCGGTCTGTATCCCGCCGCCATTACCACCACGACCCCGCGTGATCGTGAACCCGTCCAATGTGGCGCCGGGACTGGTAATGTTAAAGCAATTGGTCATGTTCTGGCCATCGACGGTGGTGACGGTTGCGCCGTTCACGCTGCGGATCAGAACGGACCTGGCCACGGTGATAACCCCAGTCAACATGTAGGTTCCATTGCCGACACACACCGTCGCTCCGTTGGAGGCTATGCCGACTGCGGCCTGAATGGTCTTTGCCGCCATCGTCCAATTTGTATAGGGGGACGCGGGAGTGGCGTTCGACGCCGACACGTAATGTGTCAACGGAGGACCGGTCGTGGTGAAAACGACCGAGTTGGACGCCCAGGCAGAGCCGACCACATTTGAGGCAAAGGCACGATAATAGTACACTCTGTTACTCACGAGCGCCGTCAGGTTTGTGATGAACACCCCCGCCGAACGCGGCCCGATGCTGACCGTGGACGTGGCCCATGCCGTGGTATTCGTCACGCCGTTCGTCATGCCCCAATAGAACCGCACGTAAGTCGGCGCCTGCCCCGTCGACGACAGATAGCCGGTGATCATGGCCGACGTCGCCGTCACGTTGGAGGCTCCCCCGGGATTACTGACAACCGGCGGCGTGAGTTGCGCATTGGTCACGGAAAGCGTCACCGCCAAGGTGCAAGGCGAGTTTTCCGCCTCCGCCGAAGTGACCGTCACCGTAGCCGCGTACGTTCCGGCCGCCAGGTTCGTAGTACTGTAAATCACCGTAATGGTGTCCGCCTCGCCAAGCGTCACCCCGCTGGTAGGCGAACAGGTGAGCCATGAGACATTGTCCGCGATCGAATAGTTCAAGGCATCGGCGGATCCGGCATTCCGCACCGTGAACGTCTGCGATGCGGCGTTTACCCCCCGCAGGATGGCATTCGTCAGCAGCACAGGCGTCACCGCAAGCAGGTTGGTGGACCCGCTCGGCGTCCCGCCCGAGGCGAGTCCCACCGCGGGATCGCCGTACAGGTTGAAATCCATGTGGTTCATCAGCGAGGAGCCCTGCCACCCGAGCCCGCCGTTGGCATGCACCCAGGTTAGTGCTGTACCGATGGGTTCCTGATCCACGACCAACCGTTTGGCGGCGGAGTAGTTGTACGACGCATTGTCTGAGTAGGTCGCCATGAAACCCGCCGACCAGGCGGCAACCGCGTACCACGAGACCCGGGAAGGCGACAGGGCGGCAATGGCTCCATTCTGCAACGCAGATACGCACAGATTGTCGGTGGTCTCGGGATACCCGTTATTACAGGAGTTCGGGAACAGAAACGAAGGATGCGTGTCATCCAGTGCGGTCGCCAGGGAACCAGAAAACAGGACACCGTCAGCCGCATTGTTGGGTCCCACCTGCGTCCAAGTGGATGCCCCGTGTCCCCACCACATTACCACCCCGTAATCGTTGGCCTGCCAGTGATATGATAGATGATTCACGTCACCCCCGTAGGCGGTGCCCCGCAGTTCATAGTCGCTGGCGTAGGCGGAATCGCAACTGGCACTGCGCGAGCCTTGCTGGTAGAGCCGCCGCGTTGACCAGCCGTTAGGCGACAGCACGTTGCCGCAAAACTCCTCGATCATTTTGGCGCCGTCGCAAACGTAACCGTCATCCTGGAAACCAGCCGCGCCCAGATACGAGGACCGCCAAGCCCGATTGGTGGAGGACTCGTAGGCAACGGTCTTGCCGAGAATGGAATCCAAGCACCCGACTTGCGTGGCACCGGTGTCATAGACCGGAATGCGCCCCACGGCAACCTCGCACAGCAAGTCGAGGCCGCCGGCTCCCATATCGGCATACTCCCCATAGACGCCATTGGCGTTGTTGTCCCAGTTGCCGGTCAGGTCGGCGTAGTAGAGATCGGTCGGCGAATCCTTGTACGACGTTTCGGCGTTACGGGGGTAGCACATCTTCATGGGAATGCTGGCGTCAGTGTTGAAAGACGACGGGCGCGGGTCTCCGACGAGCAAAACATACTGGATTCCGAGCGAGGCGTAACGAGCCGCCAGCCAGTTCCGGATGTTGTTGGCACGCGCATCGGCCGTCGCGCCCGTCAGATAGTGCTGGTCGTCCTCCGCACCGCTCTCGGTGATCACGCGCACGGTGAATCCCAGCGCCTGCTTGTAGGCAACGAAGGCTGCCAGATTGCCGGATTGTCCCTGAAGGGCGGCTGTGGTGACAATGACATAGTCGGCCACACCCGACGACATGCCGGGCCCGGCGGCGGCCGCCGCCGCGTCATAGACCGGAACCGCCTCCCCGAAGTTCAGAACCGATGTGCTCAACGCGTTTCGACGCCACGTCCCCATGAATTGACTGGCAACCGTGGCAGAGCGCTCGACGAGGGCTTGGGCTCCGGGATCGCTGGCGAAGCGAACCACCAAAGTCCCGCCGTTCAGTCTGGCGAGTTGGCGCGTCACAGGGTTGTACCGGTACGGGAATACCGGAACCGTCACCAGTTTCCATTGGCGCCACCGCCCAGCCTGAACATCGCCCGTGTGCCCCTGGGGATAATAAGCATCGCCGGCGTAAACGTTGACGACCCGCCCGTCGACAATGGTGACGTTTGGCGGCCATTGTGCCCCGTACAGACCGCCCAGCGGCGGCGCCGGCATGACGTCCCAATCGCCCGCCTCCGTCTCGACCTGTGCCTCCTCAACCGACACGACGATGGACGATTCCCGCGCGTCGGGAGGCAGCAGGACCCGGACCGTATCCACCGGTAACGCCGGATGACCGGGTAGGCCCGCCAATGGCAGACCGGCAAACACCGCCTGAGCATTGGCGCCCGCCGCCACCGAAACGTTACTCACCACAAATGGCAGTTGCAGGCGGGTCGTCCCGTCCGCCTGCGGGATCAGTGTCTGGCTCGCCGTCAGCATCACCCCTGCGCTCACGCCGGGAGCGGCAGGCACCGCAGCGCTGATACCGGTCGCAGCCAGGACGAGGAATGTCAACCCATAGAGGATGAGTCGGGGAAAACGCGCAGCGATCATGGTCTAGTCTCCTTATTGACGTCAACGCCGTATTGATCCCTGCCGCAGCACACCAAACGCCGACGGGTGAAGAAACCGCCGGTGCTGCCCCTGGAGTGGCGACACGATCGAATTGTGCGGATGGTATGGCCTCGGAAGAGGCCTGACAACGGAAATCTCGCGGGAAACTATTTCAGGCATCGGAAGGGCGCCGGCGGCGGTCGACGCCCAGGCCGCCACCATCATTTCTCGCGCCAACGGTCGGGGGCCACGTCGTCAGGCCGCCCATCAGATTCAAACCGGATTCGAGGGTGACGGTCCGCCCCGTGCCCGCCCTACAGCAGGAACTGAACACCGGCGAGCGTCAGATCGTCGCTGTCACCCCAGCGATGTTCCAGGCCGCAGCGCGCGTTGTGCTTTTTCAGGAAATAGTGCAGGCCGACGGTGGTATCCTGCTTCGAGGCGCCCTTGTCGGGTTCCTGGGCCGACACCTTGCCGGTCACCTGAATTTGTTCATAACGGAGGCCTGCCTCAACGAACAGGGTGTCCCCGTCGAACACCGCGTTATCCCAGGTGAACCAACCGCCGTTCACCGTGGCGGCCAGGGGGCCCAGGTTGAATCCGGACTGGAAATCGACGACCAAAGCCTGGTTGTCGGCGATCGCATCAGGCGTTCCATTGGTGGACACCACGCGCGTCGCTTCCTCCTGGTAATCGCCGCCAACCCCGATGGTCAGGTAGGGCTTGCCCGCTAGACGTTCCTGGGTGAAGAACCATCCGGTCTCGACCTCCCCGATGAGGTTCAAGGCCACATGCCCGGTGTAGCGCAACGGCGCCTCGGGATTCTTGGTGGTGGCCGTGTCATCGTAGCCGTCAAAGACGCCGGCCCGGTAGGCGAACGCCTTGCCGAGATTTCCGTGAAACTCAGCGCCATAGTCCCGCCACACGAAGGAGTTGACGAGCTTGATGACTTCGCTGTTGTAGTCCAGGCCCAGCAGGCTGGCGGCCGAGGATTTGGTCTCGAACGAGAAGGGGAGCAGGATCAGCCCGACCTCCACCCAGTGGTTTGAGGTGAGGCGCAGATCGACGAACGCATCCTGTATGTCGGTCTCCATATCGGTGGTCCCGTTCTTGCCCGCGTTATCATTGTCGGTCTCGGCGAAAAACTTCACGCCATCCATGACCTGCCCGGAGAGAATGATACGGGCGCGGCGCAGATAGATATCCTCCTGGTCGGCGGCATCCGGCGCATACGTGGCATGGACCTGGCCGAGAAAGCCCAACTGCATATAGGAGTCTTCGGCGATATCCCACTTGGGGCCGGCCAAGGCAGGCAGGGCGCAACAGGCCAGGGTGGCGATCGACATGACGAGCAACTTCGACAACTTCATGATGAGCTCCTTGAATTTGAAAACGGGAAACTAGCGCCAAGCCGGCCCCCAGGACAAGGACAATCCCCCATCGTCAAAAGTTTGACGCCAGGGTGTGCGTGCTTGAACTCCTGCCTCGGTTTTGACATTTTGAGGTTTTGACCGCGCTTTTCATGCGGGTCCCTCAGGCGCGCGCCCGAACCGCTCGAAAGGCCATGGTCTGTCAGCAAGAGGAAGGTCTCGCATCATGTTGCATCAGCCGGCTGCCCCCGTTGGAACCGATCTCGCCCAGCATTACAAGATGCGGCTCGGTGTCTGGATGGTGATCGCGTACTCGCTCTTCTACGCCGGCTTTGTCGCCATCAACCTGCTGCGCCCGCTCCTCATGGAGAAAACCGTCTTTGCCGGCTTGAACCTGGCCACGGTTTACGGCTTCGCTCTCATTGTCATCGCCCTCCTGCAGGCCCTCGTCTACGACGCCATGTGCCGCGCCCAGGAACG
>CAZTAJ010000050.1:0-29793 GCA_964611575.1 uncultured Verrucomicrobiota bacterium | reverse complement strand
GCGATCCTGACGGGCGGCAAGTGCCTGACCGAGGATCTCGGCATCAAGCTGGAGAACGTCAAGGTTGACGACCTGGGCCGCGCGAAGCGCATCACGGTGACCAAGGAAAACACCACGATCGTCGAAGGGGCAGGCAAGGCCTCCGCGATCCAGGGCCGTGTCGCCCAGATCAAGCGCCAGATCGAGGAGACGACCTCCGACTACGACCGCGAAAAGCTCCAGGAGCGCCTGGCGAAGCTCGCGGGCGGTGTGGCCGTCATCAACGTCGGCGCCGCGACCGAGACCGAGATGAAGGAGAAGAAGGCTCGCGTCGAGGACGCGCTGCATGCGACCCGCGCCGCGGTGGAAGAGGGCGTGGTGCCCGGCGGCGGTGTGGCCCTGTTGCGCTGCTACGGCGCGCTGGACAAGATCGATGCGACCGGTGACGAGAAGATCGGCGTGGACATCATCCGTCGCGCGCTGGAGGCTCCGCTGCGGACGCTCGTGAACAATGCCGGCCTGGAAGGCGCCGTCATCGTTCAGGAAGTCAAGAAGCAGAAGGGCACGATGGGCTTTAACGTCGCCACGGGCGAGTACACCGACCTGGTCAAGGCCGGCGTTCTCGATCCGGCGAAGGTGACGCGCCTGGCCCTGCAGAATGCGGCCAGCATCTCGGGTCTGTTGCTCACCACCGAGTGCATGATCACCGAGATTCCTGAGAAGGACAAGCCGGCGGCGGGCGGCGGCGGCATGGGCGGCGGCGGCATGGGCGGCATGGGCGGCATGGGCGGCGGCGACATGTACTAAGCAGGTCATCAGCCGTAACAACGGTTGACGACGGTAAGCGGGGCGCATATACTGCGCCCCGCTTACTTTTTTTGGACGGAGGTGGACAGGTGAACGCAGAATTGCTCGAAAAAGCCAGGCAGAAGGTGACGTCGGTCCCTCTGCTGATCAATATCATATCGCGCCGGGTGCGCCAGCTTAACGCGGGAATGAGGCCTTATCTGAAGCCGCTTTCTCCCAGCGAGGAACGCGTCGATGTCGCGCTGCGCGAGATCATTGACGGAAAACTGACGGCGGAAATCGGGTTTTTCGAGCCGGTCAGCCCGTCAACTCCGAAACTGACGCTCTGACCGGCGGGGACGCCCCATGGCCGCCGCAGCTGAGACCGCGCCGGCGGGCCGGGTGGCGACCAATCGCAAGGCGTTCCATGAGTATACGGTGCTCGACCGTATCGAAGTCGGCCTCGAACTCCGCGGCACTGAAGTCAAGTCGGTTCGTTCCGGCAATGTCACGTTGACCGGCGGCTATGCCCGCATCGAGAACGGTCAACCGACGCTCTATGACGTCCATATCGCCCCCTACGCGTGCGGCAACCAGTTCAACCATGACCCCACCCGGCCGCGCCGGCTTCTGTTGAAGCGCAAGGAAATCGACCGCCTGACCGGCCTGGTGCAGCAGAAAGGGTGCGCCCTGGTTCCGTTGACGCTGTATTTCCGCAGGAACCGCTGGGCCAAGATCGAACTCGGCATCTGTAAAGGCAAGCAGGACGCCGACAAACGCGAAACGCTCAAACGCAAGACGGCCGACGAGGAAATGCGGCGATCCATACGACATGGACGGTGACAGACGGTGAAGACACCATTGTCTTCCCCGGGGGAACGGGGTAGGATCAGATCAGCGAAAGGGGACGACAATGCGCAATTTAGGGATGCCTGAACTGTTGATCATTCTCCTGGTGGTTCTCCTGCTGTTCGGTGCCCGGAAGATTCCCGATCTGGCGCGCTCCCTTGGACGCAGCCTGAGCGAGTTCAAGAAGGGCAGGGAAGAGGGCGTGCAGGATCCCGGCAAGGACGGGGACAAGGAAATCGACAAGAAGAGCTGACCCCTGATCCTCAAAAATGGAAAACGCCGTACCCCCGGGGGTGCGGCGTTTCCTTTTGGTTCCCGGCTTGACCGGGCGACCTTACAGACTGACCAGCGGCTTGCGCGCCTCGCGGGCGATCTGCTTGAGCGCGTCCTCAATCTCGCCCTTCCATGGGGTTTTGGGCGAGGCCGCGAGGAAATCCTCGTACAGGGCGCGCGCGTTATCGTACTGCCGCATCTGCTGGAGGCAGCGCGCCTGCCCGAAGACGGCCAGAGGCGCCAGGAAGCTATCCTGATTCTGGCCGGCGAAGGTCTTGTACGCGGCGAGCGCATCGGCGACCTGGCCCATGGCTTCCGTGCAGTGAATCTTGCCGAGTTCCGCCACGGGCGCCATCGGGTGCTTCGGGTACTGCGACAGGAAGTCGTCGTAGGACGAAGTCGCCATGATGTAGTCGCCGCCGTCATACTGCGTCTTCGCGATCTGCAGCAAAGCCAGTTTGGCGGCGGCTGTGCCGGGGTATTGCGTCCGGATGGCGATGAGGGCCTGTGCATTGCGGGCCTCACCCAGCATGCGGTTGGACACTTCCTCGTTCTTGGCTTTGTGGGTCCGGTAGAGCACCACCGCCATCAAGACCACCACGACGATCGCGATGGATCCCAGCCAGCTCTGCCAGCGATCCTTGACCAGTTGCGTCAGCGCTTGAATGTCGGCCGACGTTCCGGCGGACGTGGCTTGTGGGGCGGCATGCGCCGGTCCGGGGGTCGCCGGGGTCGTGTCAGAGTGATGATCTTCCATACCGTTCGTCCTTTCCGAGAACTCGTGAACGCGAACTTAATAGCGGGTGGGTGGGGTTCAGGCAAGCGTAAAGTCCTGTCACTGCCGCGAAGTTAGGCTCGACAGCGCGGCCATGGCGTTTCAGGATACACCCCCTGCCATGAAGGACCCTCACACAGATAAACCCGCGCGCTGGATGCTGGGCATTGCCGAACTCGCGCGCCGGCGGGGCGACGCCGAGGGTGTCTGGCAGCGGGCGGTCGATATAACGCAGCGCCTGAACGTGGCGCCCTGGATCGGGCTGGCCGTGGCGGAACGTCGTGTGTCGCTTGCCGAGGCGGCGCAACTGGAGCGGGCGGCGCGCTGCCACGCGCTTCAGGCGGGCGTGCTGGACAAGGGCAAGGGGCTCGCGGAGCTTCGTACAAGCTCTCCCTACGCGTCCCACTTCCTCGCCGCCGACCTGGTCGATGCGCTGGGCGATCTGCGCTGGACCGTCCGCGATGCCCTGCCCGTGGCCGAGTCGTTGCTCACGCTGGAGCGGCATCTGGACGCGGAGGGCCGGCCCCTGCCGGTCCGCCGGCGGTCGCTGGAGGAGTACGCCGCCGCAGCCCGCCGCATGCAGGGACTGATGAAACAGACGGGCTGCGATGCGGCAATGGCGGCCGATGTGGAGCAGGGCAAGGTGACGCCCGAGTTTGTGGGCGCCTACATGCGCCAGAAGAACTGGTTCCAGAATCCGCGCCGGCGGGACGGGGTGGGGCCGGGGGATGTGGTGGCACGGCCGCAGTTATCGCGTCGGGCTCCCTCGAACGGTCATTCCAGCCGGGCGACACAAGGACCGGGACCCCATGCCTGAACTGCCGGAAGTCGAGACCGTGGCGCGGGATCTGCGTCGGGCCGGTCTGGAGGGGCGGCGGATCATGGGCGTGCTGGTCGGTTGGCCCAAGACCGTCCGGGGCCTGTCGCCCGACGCCTTCATCCGTCGCCTGACCCGCGCGGTGATTGTCGGGATCAGCCGGCGGGCCAAGTTCCTGGTCTTTGAACTGGCGGACGGATTCACGTTGCTTGTGCACCTGCGGATGACCGGCAGGTTTGACCTGGGGCGGGAGTTCCGGCGGCGGAGCACGCACGAGCACGTCGTGCTGCGGCTCGATGATGGCACGAGCGTCCACTATGTGGACCCGCGCAAGTTCGGCCGCTGGATCCTGACCGACACGCCGGACGAAACCCTCGGGGGGCTGGGACCCGAGCCCCTGTCCCGGGCGTTCACGGCAGGCGCATTCACCGCCCGCCTGCGCCCGCACCACCGTCGGATCAAGCCGTTGCTGCTGGACCAGTCGTTTGTGGCGGGTGTGGGGAATATCTATGCGGACGAGGCCCTGTGGGAGGCGCGAATCCATCCATGCCGGCGGTCCGATACGTTGAAGACCGCCGAAATCGAGCGGCTGTACCGAGCGTTGCAGGCGGTGCTGCGGCGCGGCATTCGCAATCAGGGCACGTCGCTGGGATCGGCCAGCACCAATTTCTACAGCGCCGGTCGCCGTCGCGGCCGGAACCAGGACGCCCTGAACGTGTTCCGGCGCGACGGCGAACCCTGTCCCCGTTGCGGAACCGGGATTGAGCGCCGGGTTGTGGGACAGCGCGGCACGCACATCTGCCCGCACTGCCAAAAGTCTGTTGAAAGAGTCGGGAGCGACCGCTAGAGTGCTCGCATGCGTAAGCCCACGGGGTGTGGCAGCGGTTTATCGAAAGAGGAGATCAGCCATGACGAGACCCGTAACACTGTTCACCGGACAATTCGCGGACATTCCCCTGGTGGAGTTGGCGAAGAAGGCGAAGGCATGGGGCTATGACGGCCTGGAACTGGCCTGCTGGGGCGACCACGTGGATGTCGAACGCGCCGCCAAGGATAAGGCCTACGCAAAGAGCCGCGGCGAGATTCTGGCCGATAACGGGTTGCAGTTGTTTGCCATCAGCAACCATCTGGCGGGTCAACTGGTCTGTGACTTGAATAACGATGCCCGGTCGGATCTGTTCTCGCCCAAGGCCTGCCACGGCAGCGCCGAGAAGAAGCGCGCCTGGGCCGTCGAAACGATGAAGCAAACGGCGCGCGCCGCCCGGAATATCGGCGTGAAGGTCGTCAACGGGTTCACGGGTTCCTCCATCTGGCACTGCCTCTACAGTTTCCCGCCCGTCAGCGACGCCATGATCGAGGAGGGGTTCGCTTTCTTCGCGAAGATGTGGAACCCCATCCTCGACGAATTCGACAAGTGCGGGGTGCGGTTTGCGCTCGAGGTCCATCCGACCGAGATCGCCTTCGACCTTGTCACGGCCCGGCGGGCGCTGAAAGCGGTGAAGAACCGCAAGGCCTTCGGGTTTAACTTCGATCCCAGCCACCTGCATTGGCAGTTCGTGGACCCCGTGGCGTTTCTCAAGGCGTTTCCGGATCGCATCTATCATGTCCACATGAAGGACGCGGCGGTGACGCTGGACGGGACGACCGGCATTCTGGCGTCGCACCTGAACTTCGGCACGCCCGGGCGCGGTTGGGATTTCCGCAGCGTCGGCCGGGGGCAGATCAAGTTCGAGGAGATTGTCCGCGCGCTGAACGTGATGCAGTACACGGGGCCGCTATCCGTGGAGTGGGAGGATGCCGCCATGGACCGCGAGTTCGGCGCCGCGGAGGCCGCCGCCTTCGTGAAGAAACTCGACTTCCCGAAATCCGACCGCGTGTTTGACGAAGCGTTCGGCGAGTAAGGAAGGGTTCGCGACACACGACCCGCGGCGGCCGGAAGGCGGCCGCGGGTTTTTCTTCGGGCGTGGGTCAGGGGCTGCCGCTGAGCAGTCGCCGTGCGGCCGCCAGTTGCTCGGGACGGCCGAGGAGATAGACGCGGTCCTGCGCCTGGAACATAAACTCGGCGTCGGCCCCGGCCATGGCCTGGCCGGCGCGTTCCACCCCCACGACGGAAGCGCCGCATTGCCGGCGGATGTCCAGTTCACCCAGTCGGCGGCCCACCGCCGTCGCCAGCGGCGTGACGACGGTGGAGTACAGGCGCGCCTCTCCCAGATTGCCGGCGAATTCGCGGGCGTCCTCTTCACGGTCTTCCGCTGACGATTCCTCGTCACCGGTCAGCACGTTCTCCAGGGATGCCTGGGCGCGGCTGTAAAGGCGTATCAGGACGCGTTGCGACCAGACGCCCAGGATGGCGACAAGCAGAACCAGCGGTAGGAGTACGCCGGGAGAGGGCAGCAGGGTGGAACTCAGCATCAGCGTCAGCAGGACCATCCCGGCAATGCCGGCGAGGGTGACGGTGTGCGTGATGACGGCCCGCACCTGCCGCGTCCATGGCGCGTGGACGGTTTCGGGCACGCTGATTTCCGCCAGCAGCATGGCCAGCGCGCGTATCTTGAAGATCGTGGCGGCATAGAGCGGCAGGGAGGCCACGACAGCCGCCAGCCACATGACGATGCGATACTCGTCCTGCCAGTTGAAGAGGACGGGGATGGGGACGAGATGCCGGCGGGAGATCAGGCTGGCCGTGGCGAAGAAGGCCGCAATGATGACGACATTCGCCGCGATCACCCAGAGCGAGCGGCGGACGCCGCGTCGAAGGGCCGTCACGTGGCGGCGACTGGAGGCGGAGTTGAGCCACTGGCCGTAGAGGTCGAGACTCGCATGCCAGCGCCAGTGGGCGGCGCGCCTCATGATGGCCGGCATCAGGCGATCGGCCAGTTTCATGAGGTAGGGACTGAGCAGGGTGGTGATCACCGAGGTGGCCACCGCAATCTGGTAGGTGGACGGATCGAGGGCGCCGAGCGTCAGGCCCAGGGCGGCGATGATGAATGCGAATTCGCCGATCTGGGCCATGCCGGCGCCCACCCGGAGCGCCGTCGGGAGATCATGCCCGGTCAGCAGGGTGCCGCCAGCACTGTTGAGGAACTTGCCGACGACGACCAGCGCGGTAACGCACACGACGGCCGGCCAGTGGTGCAGGGCGGTGGTGGGGTCGAACAACAGGCCGACGGCCACGAAGAACACGGCCCCGAACACATGGCGCAGGGACCGGACGGATCGTTCCAGCCGGTCGACGGCGCGGCTTTCTGAGGCAATCGCCCCGACCAGGACGGCCCCCAGGGCGACGCTCAGGTCCATCTTGGCGGCCACCAGCGACACGCCGAAGCAGCAGCCGAGCACGGTGACCACGAGGAGTTCGTCGCTCTGTGTGCGGGCCACGCGATCGATGAGCCGCGGAAGGGCCAGGACGCCGATGACCGTCACCATGATGAGAAACAGGCCGAGCTGGCCGATGCGCATGCCCACGAGTCCGGATTCCACGTGACCCGACATGGCCAACCCGGTGAGCACGGCCATCAGCACCACGGCCAGCACATCCTCCACAACCGTGATGCCGGCGAGGACCCCGGCGCACCGCTCCCTCATGCGACCCGCGTCGGAGAGCATCTTGATCAGGATGGTGGTCGAGGAATCGCAGATGATGGCGCCGAGAAAGAGGCTCTCCACGGGGCCCCAGCCCCAATGGCGCCCGAGCAGGAATCCAAGCCAGAGCATCACCAGCACATCGAGCAGCGCCGTGACGACCGCCGTTGTCCCGACCTTTCTCAGGCGGCGCAGGTTGAACTGCAACCCCAGCGAGAACATCAGGAAGATGACGCCCAAATCGGCAAGGGTGCGAATGGAATCGCCGTCACTGATGAAATTGAACGGGGGCGTGTGGGGGCCGATGATCACGCCGGCAAGGATATACCCGACCACCCGCGGCTGGCGCAGGCGGTCAAACACCAGGGCGACGAAGGCGGCCACGAGGAGCACGATGGCCAGGTCTTGAAGAAAGGTCGCGTTTTGCATGGAGGTCGATGGTCGGTCCGTCGATGAGTCTACGGTATTCAGCAGAAACACGGCAAGTGTTCTGCGGGGAAGGCTGTGATTCGGCACGTTTGACCTTGCAGGCGAAGATGCATGGTATAAGCTCGGCGGCCAAGAACACTTGGAGGGTATCGTCTCTGCCTGGAAGACCGCCAAAAGCCCGTCGTCGCCACGGCGCCGAGCCGGACATCGAGATCCTGTTCGAGGATCGCGACCTCATCGTCATCGTCAAGCCGGCGGGGTTGCTGACCATTGCCACGGAAAAGGAACGGCACCGCACCGCCTATGCCCTGCTCACCGACCACGTGCGGCGGTACCGGGCGGCGCGGCTGTTTATCGTCCACCGGTTGGATCGTGAAGCCTCCGGCTTGCTGGTGTTCGCCAAGTCGGCGGAGGCCAAGGTTGGCCTGCAGGAGCAGTTCAAGGATCACTCAGCGGGGCGTACGTACGTGGCGGTGACCGAGGGTCGCATGCCCCGCGATGCGTTCACGGTCGACACCTACATCGCGGAGAACGCGGCCTTTCGGTGCTACTCCACCCGGGACCCCGCGAAGGGGAAGCGGGCGGTGACGCACGTGAAGGTCCTCAAACGCTCGCCTCACAGGACCCTGGTCGAGGTGCGACTGGAGACGGGACGCAAGCACCAGATCCGGGTCCACCTGGCGGAGGAGGGGTATCCGATCGTGGGCGACCCCGCCTATGGCACGGGACGCACCCCGATTCGCCGGATGGCGCTTCACGGTGCGGGCCTGGTGTTCCGCCACCCGCGCACGGCCCAGCCGATGACGTTTACCGCGCCCCTTCCCGCCGAGTTCGAGCGGCTTCTCTGAATGCTAATGCTTCTCAAGACGGTAGAACCAGGCGCCGGACTGGGGGACATTTGGCGCGGTTTGCGGAAAGCCGGCGTTCAGTTGCAGCCGCACCCGCCGCCGCCCACTCCACGTCCACCGGCGGCGGCTTCCCGCGTAAAGTAGATGTGCTCGTGCAGGGTATCCTGCAACGGGTCGCGATCCGGCCGCATGGTGTAGTCGGATAACGTGCCCCGTTCCCAGGGTTGTACGGTGCCGCAGCCTGAGGACAACAACGCCAGCGCGGCCACGATCGCCAGGGGTAGTGTTTTCATCACTTCAGCGCGCCTTTCGACGGCAGCAGGCTTTCAATCTGCGTCCTGTATTCGGCGACCGTCTTATCGCCGTAGAAACCGGTATGGGCGAATCGCACCTTCCCGGCGCGGTCGATCACGAATGACGACGGCATGGACTGTACATCGGCCTGCTTCACGAGTTTTTGCGCCGCATCGCGCACCACGGCGAAGGAGACCGGGTGTTCCTTGAGGAATTTGTGCATGGCCTCGGGTTTTTCGTCGAGATTGACGGCGAGGACAATCAACCCCTGTTTGGCGTACTGCTTCTGCAGCGCGTCGAGCGCCGGGAAAGAGGCCTTGCAAGGCCCGCACCAGGAACCCCAGAAATCGAGCAGCACGACCTTGCCGGCTGTGGCGGGCAGTGCGCCCTCCAGTTTGCAGGCCGCGAGGTCGGGTAAGGCCGTGCCCACCGTCCAGCCCGCCTCGGCTGTCGAAACCGTCAATGCGGCCATCAGGCCGATAGCACGCCACCACCGCCGTTCAACCTTGAAGCGCATGTTCATTGAACCTCCTGGATTCATAGACCTTGTTTTCATGCCAGATACACCCTTCCGCGCCATGGTGGCCATCGATCAAGGCGAGACCCGCCTCGTGTCCGAGGATGAATGCCGTTGTCGCAAGCATCCCTGCCTCGGTACAGGTCGGGGCAATGACACTGACGGACCGGCAGCCGTTTGCGACCGGGCGGCCGGTGCGGGGATCGAGGATATGCCCCATGGTGCGACCATCCGGGGTTTGGAAGCCGCGCGCGTAGTCGCCGGATGTCGTTACGGCGTGGTCGGTCACGACGACGCCGCCCCAGCACCGTCCGGGGTGCAGCGGGTCTTCGAGCCCGACACGCCAGGGGCCCCCCTCGGGCGGTTCGCCGCAGAGGCGCAGGTCGTGCCCGAAGTCCACCATCAGGTCGCGAAGGCCGCGCGCCCGGCCCATCTCGAACACGCGGTCAACGGCGTATTCCTTGCCGATGCCGCCCACGTCGATTCCCATGCCGGGTTCGGTCAGGCGGAGTTGTCCCTGACGGCGCTCCACGCGTTGCCAGCCGCAGCGCGCGAGCGCGTCGGCCACGGCCTTGTCGTCAGGCACGACCGGCGTCGGCCGGTGGTAATCCCACAGGGAGATGATGGGCAGCATGGCCGGGTCGAAGATGCCGTGTGTGCTCCAGTGGAACCAGTCACACAGGGCAAACAGGCTGTCGGCCTCAGGGGGTAGTTCGACCCAATTCGTGCCGGCGGTGTTGATGCGCGAGACGAGACTGTCGGGCTTGAAGCGGGAGAACGTGGATTCGAAGTCGGCGACCCAGGTGACGACGTCCTGCTTGAATGCCGCTGCATCGGCGTAGGAGGATGCCTTGAACACCAGCGTACAGGTCGTTCCCAACGCCTGAAACTCCAGGCGCGCATAGTCGCGCCCGGTCGCTCGCGGCGGCGGGGAACGGAGGTCGCACTGTGCGATTAGAGCCAAATGCGGACTCCGGCGATAATGACGTTGGCTTGGGGATAGACATCCTGCGATGTCATGCCGTCCGAACCCTTCTGGTCATAGAGTTGGTATTCCAGGTCGAAGGAACACCGCGCGTTGGGCGCCCAGATTGCCTTCAGGCCGTAGGACATGGCATTCAGGGCTGAAACGCGGTAGTCGGAACTGCAGAACTCGGGGGAACCGCTGAACGTCACGGCGTAGAAGTCGGCCTCGGTCTGGTCATAGTATCGCAGACGGGGGCTTAGCACAAAGCGGTCGGCGATCTTTTGGTACCACGCCACGCCCACGGTTTCGGCATTGATCCCGAAAGAATCCGTGTAGTGGCGGAGAGTGAGCTCAACGCTGCCGTCCCAGGGCGTGATGAACTGGTTCAGGGCGAGGTAGCCGATCATCTTGGTTTTGTTGTCGGGCCGTTTCTCGGGGACTAGGTCTCCGTTCAACTCGACGACCTTGTAAGGGTCGGTCAGGAGCCCTTCCACGCGGCCCGCCACGAGATTGACGGTGAGCAGGGTAGTGGGCGTGAGCACCTGGGTGACGCCCGCCATGCCGTCGATCGTTCGCTTGGTGCCGTTCGGCTGACCATTGGCGGGCTCCAGCGTATCGTGCGTGTAGGCCCCGCCATACGTAAACGTCGTGTTCTTCTTGTTGAAGTCGACACTGTCTTGCAGGCTGGCGCCGAGCGACAGATAGTCGCTTTCGTCGCTATACGACAATTGCAGGGCTGGCGTGTGATGCCCGACGCGCTTGGACAGGCTGAGGTTGAGTCCGACGCGTTCATCGCTGAAATCAGCCGTGGGCAGCTCAGCGCTGCCTTCGGTTGTAGTGGTTGTGGTCGTGCTTCCACCGCCACCGCCACCCCCACCGCCACCCCCACCGCCACTACTTCCGCCTCCGCCTCCGCCACTTGGGCTCGGGGAGGGAGTCGGCGCGGGGGCCGGCGTGGCAGCCGAAAGCGCCGAGAAGTTTCCGAAACTGCGACCGCCAAGGATCTGTCCCCCAACCGAGTCGCTTTCGTGCTCGTCGTCGTTGTCATCCTCGTCACGGTCACGCGACACACTGGGGGCGGATCCCCCTCCGCCCCCCGAGGGAACGGGAGCGGGAGCGGGAGCGGGAACGGTCACCGTTCGGGTGATGGTTCTTGCCCTTGGCGGGGCGCCGGTCGGAGTGGCGCCCGAGATGGCGTTGTAGATGCCCTCGATTTTGATGGTGAGCCCCGACGGGAATTCCTGCTGGAGCGCCGCGGTTGGGGAGAAGACGCTGATGCGGTCGTCTCCCTCAAAGTAATACATGACCTTTGTGTCGGCAAAACTCTCGGCTTTGACCCGACGTGGCGGAAGGATCGATAGTGCCGCCACCAGCAGGAGCAGTCCGAGCGACCGCCGGAATGGGCACGAGCAGGGTACACCAGAAACTGACGCGCGTGTTCTCAACATGGCCGACGCTCCTCCGTTTCGCGGGACTGTTCCGAATGTGGCTTAATGATACCACAACGGTGGCCTTATGTTCTACTACTATTTCGAGGGTGCCGACTGCGGTGCGACGATCCTTGCGATTTGGACTCAAAATGCGCATCTTTGTGGCGCGTTAGGAATGCCCGCCGGGATGGCGGTTTTGGAGACAACGGACACATGACTTCCGAGACACGCGTGGTGACGCCCGCATACCTCTGGTTCGATTCCGAGTTCACCAGTCTCGATTCGGAAAAGGGCCGTCTCCTGCAAGTGGCGCTGGTGATCACGGACGCGGGTCTCCGGCGTTTGACGCCGCCGGCAGAGGATGTGAACCTGTGCATCGCACTGGCGCCGGATACGCCGGTCAGTGCCTGGGTCGAGCAGAATCTGCCCGACCTTGTGGCCAGGTGCCGTTCGGAGTCGGCGGTTCCGGTTGAGGAAGCCGATCGCAGGCTGAGCGCGCTGGTGGATACGGTGGTCGGGCCCGTGGCGGGGGATATCAAACGTCGCCCGGTGCTGGCCGGGAATACCGTGCACATGGACCTGGCGCTGGTCCGGAAGTTTCTGCCCGGGTTTGCCGGTCGCCTGCACTACCGACTGCTGGATGTTTCAACCGTCAAGGTGCTGTGGAACGACTGGGGTTCCGGTCCCGTCTTTGAAAAGGAATTGCCGGGATGGGTTGAACAACATCTGCCTGCCGGGATCGAAGTGCCGGCCGCCAAGGCGCATGATGCCTACTTCGACATTCATGCGTCGATAGCCGAGTTAAACTACTACCGGCAGCAGATGGGGTGGGGCGTTTAGGCGGGCGTGGGTTGCTGCCAAACCCCTCTGAACGGGGATTTGCCCGCCGCCGCGACGATGTCGTGGGCCGCCCTGGCTTCGGGACAATGTCCTTATCATCTGCGGGTAGCGCAGCGCCTGTCTCGCTTTGGCGCCACACCTGCGCTGGCGCGGTCGCTTCAGGATTCATTCATGCCCAAACCTTGCACGTTGTGAGGCCAAAGCCGTGTTCCTCTGGGCCATCAAAAAGGACTCGCCGGGCGAGACGTGCCACGGCAACTGGCGGATAAAGTGAAATGCCAGACTTACGGTCGGTGGGTGAGAATCTCCAACGCGATGCGGCGCCATTCCAGGCGCTTGGCCATGGGCGGGAAGGGACCGAAGAAAGCGCGATCGCCGAGGGAACCGTGATAGGCCAGGGCGGCACGGATCCATGATTCGTCCTCGGTGAACCCCATTTCCATAAACAGGGCAATCATGACGTCCATGCGTTTGACATCAATCTTCTTCAGCACCTCGGCCACGTGCGGATCGTGCATGCCCCACATGCGGATGGCCCAGTCGTAGTCGCGGAATTCCTGACTGGCCGTCGCCGTCCACAATGTCCGGAGTTTATCCTTTGGCGTGCCCTGCAGCGCGGGGAGCATCGCGACGAGATTCTCGTGGTTGATCTGCACGTAATGCTGCAGCACGGCGCGCAGCAGGTCGTCGCGGTCTTTGTAATGATGGTAGAAACTACCGCGCGTGATATGGAGTTGCGTGGCGAGGCGCTCGATCCTCACAGCGTCCATGCCTTCCGCAATCAATGTCTTGATCGCGGCGTCGAGCCACTTATTCGGCCCGTGATTGTGTCGCGCGGACTGTTTGTCGTCGTGGATTGTCATGGCGAATGCCTGTTGACGTAGACCGTCAAGTCTGCGAAACTCTCACGCCAAAACATACAGCAGTGTATGTTGTGTTTTCGCCATCCGAACGGGCTGCAACTCAGATGGCTACCTGAACCGAACTGTCAGGCATTAGGACCGAAAATTCAAGCACTTTGCTGAAAACAGGGACGACCATGAAGCAACTCATTATCGGGGTGATTTTGGCTGGTGTCTGCGCGAGTGGATCGCTCGGCGCGGTGCGTTACGTTTCATCGATAAGCGGAACGGATGCGGGCGGTGGAACCAATACCTCGACGCCGTGCCGGTCGATCCAGTATGCGGTGGATCAGGCAGGCAGCGGTGATGAGATCCACATCGCCACATACGATGTCGTGAACATGGGCGGGATACCTCCGGTCTTCCTGACCAACACCTGCGTTTATACCGGCACGGGCGCCGCGGTCATCACCCTGGACAGCGGCAAGTCCCTGACGCTCAAAGGCGGCTACGTTCGGGCCGGGGCGCTGTGGCAGCAGGGCGTCGTGCCTCCGCTGGTGAATGGACAGAACGCGCGACGGTGCCTTCAGGCGGTCGTGGGCGACGCCGACACGAATCACGTCGAACTGCTCGAGTTGGCAAACGGCGCGGCGGTCGATGGCGCCAATGTCTATGCCGCAGGAGGGAGTCTTCAACTCGTCGGCACGCCGATTCATGGCGGTGCGGCGACGGGCAACGGTGGCGGCGTGTACATGGGTGGCGTCGATTTCTCAGTATCGATGGGATCCTACTCCAACCTTTCGCTGCCTCAGATGACAGGCCTGTTGCCCATTTACAGCAACTCCGCCGCGCGCGGCGGGGGATTGTTCCTCGACGGTGGGTATCCCCTCATGACCACCGTGGGCGTCATGGGCAATACGGCCACGGGCAACGGCGGCGGCGTCTTCATCAAGGGCGGTTTCCCGTCGGTGATCGGCGGGACGATTCAGGGCAACATGGCCGGCGGCAATGGGGGCGGCATCTATCTGAGCAACAGCGTCGCGCGGGTGGGCGGCATGATCGTCAACAGCAACCGCGCCTACTACGGCGGTGCGATTTTCCTGGACGGTCCCTTCGCGTTCTCGATAGAGACCGCCACCCTCATTGCAAATAACTACATCCAGAACAATGAGGCGATCGCAGGCAAGGGCGGCGGCATCTATTTCAACGCGGCCAATGTCGGCATAGTCAACAACGTGATTACCGGCAACAGCGCGACCAACGGGGCGGCGGCATATTTGCGCGGGTCGTCGCCGCGCTTCTTCCAGAACACGATTGCCGACAACAGCGGCCTGACCGCCCTGCACGTGACCCATGGCCAGGGGCTGGACACAGTTGTCGTCGTGCCGCCCACCTACCTGTTCGGCCGACTTGTGAGCCCCGGCCTGACCAACCTCCTCGCTGGCCTCCCCATCCCGAGCCAGCCGGCGTTCACCAATACGATCATCTCCGGCCATGCCACGGCCCTGCAGGTCGACAGTTCCAGCAACAGTATCCTGCCGAACAAGGCGCAATTGGGGTTCACGCTCTGGTGGGGCAACGCGGTCAAAACCGCCGGGGGCGGCAGCGTCAACTCGCACGACGAATGGGAGGCCGATCCCAGGTTCACCAGCAAGGGAACGCCACCGGGCGACCTGACGCCGTACCACCTCGACACCAACTCCCCCGCCATCAACAGCGGGACCGAGATTGGGCTGACGCTGCCGGGGACGGACCTGCTGCTGGACATCGATGCGCAACTGCGCCCCTCGGGCCAGGGCATGGACATCGGGGCGGACGAGGTCGTGACCGATCCATTCAGCGTCTTCTTCGTGCCCGCCGCGATCTCGAAGTCCGTGTCGCAGCCGGGCGTCGTCGTGACCAACGAGCACATGCTGCTGAATTCAGGGACCCAGAGCGACACGTACACGCTGTCAGCATCGAACAGTCTCTGGAGCGGCAGCGTGGTTCCGGCAGCCGTGGTGCTGGCCTCGCAGAGCTACACGACGGTCGTCGTGCGGGTCACGGTCCCCGGCGGCGCGGCGAACGGGACTACGAATATGACGCTGGTGACGGCCGTTTCGCAGGCCGATTCCAACAAGTTCGCGCTGGCGCTGGACTCGACCGCCCTTTCGACCAATCCCCCCGGCCCGGCCGTGCGCTATGTCTGGCAGGCCAGTCCGACTCCATCCACGCCGTACACCTCACCCGACACGGCGGGCCACGACATCCAGACGGTGGTCGAGGCCTGCGTTGCCGGCGATACCGTGCTCGTGTACCCCGGCTCGTACGGCACGGGCGGAGCCGTCACGCCCGGATACAGCCTGACGAACCGCGTGTGTGTCACCAACGCCATCACCGTCGTCAGCCTCGCCGGTCCCGACAACACCCAGATCCTGGGCGCGGCGGACCCGGCGGCGACGAACGGTCCCGCGGCGGTCCGCTGTCTCTACGTCAGCACCAACGCGACCGTCAGCGGCTTCACCTTCATGGACGGCCATACGCAGGTGGGATCGGATTGGCACGATATAGCGGGCGGAGGCGTATGCATCGGCGGCGGAGCCATCATCTCGAATTCTACCATCGCCGGATGCACGGCCAGCACCTGGGGCGGCGGCCTGTACATCGCCACCGCGAGCACGGCGTGGGCCATCCATATTCGCGGATGTTCCACGCGCTCCGCAAACGGTTTATCCGGTAATGGCGGCGGTGCCTACCTTGGTAACAACTCCGCGCTGTACAATTGCCTGGTCTACGAAAATGCGGCGGCGGTAAGTGGCGGCGGTGTCTTCCTCATCTCGGGTGGTGGGGCCTATAACTGCACCATTGTCAGCAATGCGTCCGCGGAGGCCGGTGGAGTTTACGTCGTCGCCAGCGTCGCTCTGAACAACAACATTATCTACTTCAACAGTGCGCCGACCAACGCGAACCTGACCAAAGGGTCGGCCGCCATCCAGAACGGCTGCACAACGCCCGATCCCGGCGGGACGGGAATCGTGACGAATGATCCGCGTTTTATGGGTGGTGGCGACTATCACCTGCAAAGCAACTCGCCTTGCATCGACCGCGGAACAACCGACCACGCCCCGTCCCACGATCTCGACGGCAACCGGCGGCCGCTGGACGGCGATGCCGTGGCGGGTGCCGCCATGGATATCGGCTGTTATGAAGTCTACAACGCCGCCGGCGACAGCGATGGCGACGGCGCGAAGGACGGGGACGAATTGACGGCCGACACCGATCCCATGAACGGAACCGACTTCTTCCACATCGTGGCCTTGTCCAACGCACCGGTTGCGAAAGTCTATTTCACGGCGAGTTCCAACCGTTCCTATTCGCTCGAATACGGGACCAACCTTCTCACCAACCTCTGGTGGGTGGTCAGTGGCCAGTCCAACATCCCGGGCAAAGGCCCGCGCGATTCGCTCAGCGATACCAACGCGGCGGGAACGAATCGGTTCTATCGCTTGAGGGTAGTATTTCCGTAGCAATGAGGTTCGATAGTCTTGAACCCCCGATCTGTCCAATCATGAGAAGTCAGCGTAACTATAGCATAAATCAATGATCGTCGCGCTGGCCGTCCTTGGATGGGTCATACTGCATGATCTGGCGAGTGCCGCGATTCCCGGAGTGACGAATCCCAAGGTGCGCATCGCCTATGTGATCGCCTCCAACCCGTGACGCTGCTGTGCCATGTGGAGACTTGCTGGCTGCGCAGCGGCAGGGGATGCAGAGATCATTCATAAGGAGGCAAGACCATGGAGGAATCTGGGATGCGCTTCAATTGGCGCCTGATGCGGACTGTCGCGGCGGTCGTGATCGGCCTGGCCGCGTCGCGCGATGTTGCGCTGGCCGTTGAGAACCATCCGCCCGTCGCCGGGTTCGGCACGGCGCTGCAATTCGACGGGACAGACGACAACGTCAGCCTGCCCGCCGCGCTGGCCACGGTTATCGGCGGGACAAACGCCATTACCATCGAATATTGGTTCAAAGGCAGCCGGTTGCAGTCCCCCGTTCGGTTCCAGGATGGCGACGGCTTCATCGTAGCGGGATGGGGTGCGGATAGCCCCCAGCACATCATTTCAACAGATGGCGGCACCGATAACGGGCTGTCCGTGGGTCCCGAGACTACCGTGGAAAACGGTCAGTGGCATCATCTGGCCATGACGTGGCAACGTAACACAGTTAACGGCTTCAAGAGCTACCTTGACGGTACGCTCGTCGCCCAGCGCAACAGCGCGGATGTCGCTCTTCCCAGCCTCAGCGGCGCTACGCCCTATCTGGGCTGCATCGACGGCAATTCCGAGTTCCTCGCGGGAAGTCTGGACGAAGTGCGCATCTGGAACACGGCGCTGTCCGGGACAGTCGTCTCGAACTGGATGTACCGCTCAGCCGACCCGACCCATCCGGCCTATTCCAACCTGGTGGCCTACTGCAAGCTGGACGAGGGCACGGGCCTTGCCGCGGCCGACAGTGTGGGAACCTACACCGGCACGCTGCAGAACATGTCCGGCTCGGAATGGACCAACTCGACCATCGGCAGGCAGTATGCCGTCACCGCCGGCCAATCCGTCCGCGGCCAACTGCCGGGCAGCGACGAAGACGGGGCGAGCACCAACGGCGTTGACTGGGCGGTGAGTTTCGAGATCGTGAACCCCGGCACGTATGGCACGGCGACGGTCATGTCCGCCAATGCCTTTACCTATTCGGCGGCGCTTGTGGCCGACGCGGTGGATCATTTCACCTATCGCCTCCGCGATCCTTCCAATGCAGTTTCCAGTGTGTCCACCGTGGATGTCGCCGTGATATCGCCGCAACCGTTCATCGACATCACGAATGCCAACGCCGCGGTGTGGGACTCCGTCGCCGCCTACACCATCGGCGGCACGAACAATCCGTGGGTCACCGGCACGATGTGGTGGACCAACACCCTCTCCGGTTCCCACGGAACTCGGGCCGCAGCCTCTCCCTGGACCGTGACCAACATCGCCCTGGCTTTCGGCGTCAACACGATCACGGTATCCGGCACGAACTACGCGGGCGTGGTCGCGAGCGACAGCGTCACCATCACGCGGGCGGTCACGCGCTACGTCTGGACGAACAGCCCGAGTCCGGCGTCGCCCTTTACGAACTGGACGCATGCCGCGCATACGATTCAGGATGCGGTGGATACGGCATCCGACGGCGACCGCGTGTGGGTCACAAACGGAGTGTACAACACGGGCGGGGCGGTGACGCCGGGCTATGTGCTGTCGAACCGCGTGTGCATTGCCAAGGCCGTCAGCGTGCAGAGCGTCAATGGGCCGTCCAACACCTTTATCGTCGGCGCGGCCGATCCCGGGTCCACCAACGGACCGGCGGCCGTGCGCTGCGTCTATCTAACGAACAACGCGGTCTTGAGCGGCTTCACGCTGACCAACGGCAACACACAGACGGCGGGGGATGACTACCATGACCAGTCCGGCGGCGGCGCGTTTCTCGACAACGGGGGGCTCGTCTCCAACTGCGTGCTGACGGGTTGTTCCGGGTACGAGTACGGCGGCGCAGCGTGCTGCTACGGCGGCGGGACGCTGGACCACTGCACTCTCAGCGGCAACTTGGCGCCCGACAGCGGCGGCGGCGGGGTCTATTGCAGTTACGGCGGGGAACTCAATAACTGCATTCTCGCCAACAACTTGGCGTACGACGGCGGCGGGGTGTATTGCGACGGCGGCGGGACGCTGAACAACTGCACCCTCACCGGCAACTCGGCGAATGACAATGGCGGCGGGGCGTATTGCGATTATGGCGGGACGCTGAACAACTGCGCCCTCACCGGCAACTCGGCGTCCATCGACGGCGGCGGGGCGTATTCTTACGACGGCGGGACGCTGAATAACTGCACGCTCGCCGGCAACTCGGCGTCCGACGGCGGCGGGGCGCTTTGCGTTTCGGGCGGGACGCTGAATAACTGCATTGTGTACTTCAATACGCCGGGTGCGAATCAGAACCTGCGTGGCAGCTACACAGCGAACGATACCTGCAGTCCGGGCCTTTCCGGCAGCGGCAATATCGCCAACGATCCGCAGTTCGTCGATAAGGATGCGGGCGATTATCACCTGCGTGCCGGCTCGCCGTGCGTGGATACGGGGACCAACGCCTATGCCGTGGGCAGCGCGGATCTCGACGGTAACGCTCGCATCGTACGCGGCAACGTGGACATGGGCGCCTACGAGTATCAGCGGCTGCTGGCGATCACGAATCCGCCGGCCGGCAGCGTGTCCGTCGCCAACCCAGTGGCCGCATACACCATCAGCGGAACCAATGCGCCGGCGATCATCGGGACTCTGACTTGGACGAACAAGGCCACGGGCGCCAATGGGAGTGTTCCGGTTTCAGGTGTCAGTTTTCAGGTGTCGAGTATTGCCTTGGTCCTCGGCGACAATCTGATCCTCGTCAGCGGCACCAATGCGGCGGGCGCATGGAGCCGGGATTCGGTCGTGATTTCGCGGTCCTCGGAAGACATGGGCAACTCGCCGGTCCACTACGCCTGGACGAACAGTCCGGCGCCGGCGTGGCCCTACACGAACTGGGCCACGGCGGCGCATACGATCCAGCAGGCCGTGGACACGGCCAGCGGCAACGATACGGTGCTGGTGACCAACGGCGTGTACGATATCGGCGGGGCGCTCATGCCGGGTTATGCCTTGACGAACCGCGTGTGTATCACCCGGGCCATCACCTTGCAGAGCGTGAATGGGCCGTCCAATACCGTCATCGTCGGCGCCGGGCCCCAGGGACCGGGCGCGGTTCGGTGCGTCTATCTCACGAGCAACGCGGTTGTGAGCGGCTTCACGCTGACCAACGGCAACACGCAGACATCGGGGGATGGCGTGTATGACCAGTCCGGTGGCGGCGCGTTACTCGATCAGGGCGGCACTGTCTCCAACTGTCTGATCACCAGTTGTTCGGCGAGTGCCGGAGGCGGGACGTATTGCAACAAGGGCGGGACGGTCAACAACTGTACCCTAACCGCCAACTCGGGCGGCACCGGCGGCGGGGCGTTTTGCAACACCGGTGGGACATTGACCCACTGCACACTCAGCGCGAACTCGGGCAGCAGCGGCGGCGGGGTCTATTGCAGCTACGGCGGGGAACTCGATAACTGCATTCTCGCCAACAACTCGGCGGGCACCGGCGGCGGGGCGTGTTGCGATTACGGCGGGACGCTGAACAACTGTGCACTCAACACCAACTCGGCCAACGGCGCCGGTGGCGGGGGAGTCTGTTTCAATGTCGGCGGGACGCTGAACAACTGTACCCTCCGCGGCAACTCGGCGTCGGTGTCCAGCGGCAGCTACGGCGGCGGCGGGGCGCTTTGCTTTTCGGGCGGGACGCTGAACAACTGCACACTCATCGACAACTCGGCGACCGGCGGCTACGGCGGCGGCGGGGTCTGTTGCGTTTCCGGTGGCACTCTGAACAACTGCACCCTCACCACGAACCTAGCCTCCAACGGCGGCGGGGCCTTGTGCTGTTACGGCGGGACACTGAACAACTGCGCCATCACCGCGAACTCGGCCGGCACCTTTGGCGGCGGAGTGGGTTTCATGTCCGGCGGGACGCTGAACAACTGCGCCCTCAGCGCCAATAAGGCGTATGACTCCGGCGGCGGGGCGTATTGCGAGTCCGGCGGGATGCTGAACAACTGCACGATTAGCGGCAACTCGGCGACCAACTACGCCGGAGGGGTATATGCGAATGGGGGGGGAACGTTTGGCAACTGCATCGTGTACTTTAACAACTCGGCCCAAGGCGCGCCGAACATAAATGGAAATGGCTACGCGGTCGAATATTCCTGCAGCCCGGATCTTTCCGGCAGCGGCAACATCACTAATAATCCGCAGTTCGCGAATGCCCCGGCGGGTAAATATCGGCTCCTGGCTTCCTCGCCCTGTGTCAACACCGGCATGAATGACTATATACAGGGTGCGACGGATCTCGACGGCTGGCCCCGCATCATCGCCGGGACGGTTGACATGGGCGCTTACGAGTATCCGTCCGGCATGTTGGCGATCACGAATCCGCCCGGAGACAGCGTGTCAGTCTCGTACACCGTGACCGCGTACACCGTGAGCGGGACCAATACGCCGCAGGTCGTCGGGAACCTGACCTGGACGAACATGGCCACGGGCGCCGGGGGCAGCGTCGCAGCCAGCGGCCAGTGGCAGGTGGCCGGCGTGGCCCTGGCGCGCGGCGACAACCGGATCATCGTCAGCGGCACCAACGCGGCGGGCGGATCCACCAGCGATTCGGTCCTGATTTCGCGGTCCAAGGAGGACCCGGGCAGTTCGCCGGTCCACTACGTCTGGACGAACAGTCCGGCGTCGGCGTGGCCCTACACGAACTGGGCGACGGCCGCGCACACGATCCAGGATGCCGTGGATACCGCGAGCACCAACGACACCGTGCTGGTGACCAACGGCGTGTACGCTGCGGGCGGGGCGGTGACGCCGGGCTCTGCGTTGACCAGCCGTGTGTGCATCGCCTGGCCCATCACGGTGCGGAGCGTCAACGGACCCTCCAACACCTTCATCGTCGGCGCGGCCGATCCAGCGTCCACCAACGGGCCCGCGGCCGTGCGCTGCGTGTACCTTGTGACCAACGCGGTCATGAGCGGCTTCACGCTGACCAACGGCCACACCGCGGCAACGGGCGACTGGGTCTATGACCGGACCGGCGGTGGCGCGCTTCTCGATCATGGAGGAACGATCTCCAACTGCGTCCTGACCGGTTGTTCCGCCCTCGCCGGCGGCGGGGCATTCTGCAGCAGCGGCGGGGCGCTGAACAACTGCACGATCAGCGGCAGCTCGGCGGATTACGACGGCGGCGGGGTCCTGTGCAACGCCGGCGGCACACTGAACAACTGCACGATCAGCGGGAACGCGGCCGGCAGGGGAGACGGCTACGGCGGCGGGGCCTGCTGCGTGTCCGGCGGGACGCTGAACAACTGCGCGATCATCGGCAACTCGGCGTACTACCAGGGCGGCGGGGTGTACTGCTCGTCCGGCGGGACGCTGAACAACTGTACGATCAGTGGCAACTCGGCGACCAACAACGGTGGCGGCGTGTGTTGCGACAGTGGCGGGACGCTAAACAACTGTATTGTGTACCTCAACTCGGGGGGAGCCGCGCAAAACATCGGGGGAGGCGGCTACACCATCCAGTACACATGCAGTCCGGGTCTTTCCGGCAGCGGCAACATCGCTAGCGATCCGCTGTTCGCCAACGCCGCCGCGGGCACATACCGGCTCGCCGCCTTCTCGCCCTGCATCAACGCGGGCAATAATGCCTATGCACAGGGCGCGACCGACCTCGCCGGCAACCCGCGCATCATCGACGGGACCGTGGACATGGGCGCGTACGAGTACGCGGCCCCAACGGTCACTTATGTCACGACCAATGGATCGAGCGTGTCCCCGTACGCCACGTGGGCCGACGCGGCGACGACGATCCAGGCGGCGGTGGACGTGGTCGCGGCGGGCGGAACGGTCTGGGTCAGCAACGGCGTGTATGCGGCGGGCGGCGCGGGCAATGGCTCGCCCGCCATGAGCAACCGCGTCGCTATCACAAATGCCATTACGGTGCAAAGCGTCAACGGCGCATCCGTCACGTGCATCACGGGCGCGCCCGATCCCATCACCGGTGGGCTGGGTACGAACGCGACGCGGTGTGTCTATATGTCCGCCGGCCTGCTGGCCGGGTTCACCCTCTCCAACGGGTACACGCGCACCGACAACGATTGGAATACCCAGCAGGGCGGCGGCGGGGCGCTGGTCAAAGGCGGTAGCATCATATCCAACTGCGTCGTGACTGGATGTACCGCATCGCACTTTGGGGGCGGTCTTGACCTGTCTGGCGGCGATGCGTGGAACTGCATGCTTGTCGGGAACACGTCGCTCGACGGCGGCGGTTTGCTGTTGGAAAACGGCCGGGCGTACAACTGCCTGGTTCGTGGTAACCGCGCGACGCGCAATGGCGGCGGGGCTTTCTCCTGGCAAAACGGCCTGCTCGTCAACTGCACGGTGGTTAGCAATACGGCCGCCACCAGCGCAGGCGGCATGTATTTCAACCTGAGCGGCACGAATCTTAACACCATCGTCTATTTTAACACGACGAATGGGATGGCAAACAACTACACGACCAACGCCGGCGGCGTGTTCCTCTATTCCTGCACTACTCCGGCGGCCTCCGGCACGGGCAATCTCACCAACAATCCGCTGTTTATGAATCTCGCCGCAGGTAACTGCAGATTGCAAGCCGGTTCGCCCTGCATGGATACGGGCACCAATCAAACCTGGATGAGCAACGCAGTGGATTTGAACGGCACCCCACGCATTTTCAGAGACCGGGTGGACCTGGGCGCCTACGAGTGGTTCGCCGAACCGTCGATCGTTATCAACACGGCGGATGCCACCGTCTTCGACCCCATCGACTCGGTTCCTGTTGAGGGCACCACGACCAATGGCGTAGTTGGAACGATGTGGTGGACGAATGCCTCCTCCGGCGCGTCCGGCACGTTCCCCGCCAGCTCTTCGTGGACGGGCACCGTGACGTTGATCTACAATCAGAACAGCATCACGGTGTTCGGGTCCAACGCTTATGGAACGGTCGCATCCGACAACGTGACATTCTGGCGTCACGCCACGAATTCCCCGGGCCATTACGTATGGACCAACAGCGCTTCTCCGGCCTACCCCTACACGAATTGGAATATGGCGGCGCATGTGATCCAGGACGCGGTTGACGTCGCATCGACGGGCGACACGGTCTGGGTGACCAACGGCGTATACAGTACGGGCGGCCGGGAGGTGAACGGCAACGGAAGCAGCCGCGTGGATCTGGCGAAAGCGGTCGCCCTGCGTTCCGTGAACGGTCCGGACGTGACAACCATTGCCGGCAGATCCGACGGCGGAGGAAACGGGCCTGCCGCGAGACGCTGCGTGCGCGTGGGGGGGGGCGGTTCCGTCAGCGGATTCATGTTGAGCAACGGATTCACCCGGGTTGACTACGCGGGCGATCCCAACAGCGATAACCGCCGGGGCGGCGGCGTGGCGCTGCGAAGCGGCGGCAGTGTTTCCAATTGCATCATCCGCAACTGCGCGGCTATTCAGGGCGCGGGCGCGTTCCTCAACAACGGCGGCATACTCGATCGCTGCATCGTGCGGGACTGTTCCGGGGGCACGAGCGGTGATGGCGATGGCGGCGGAGCGTACGTCATCCTGTCCGGCGTGGTCCGTAACTGCCTGTTTATCCGCAACCGCACCACCGGTTATGGCGGCGGCATCTATGGCGACACCGGCGGAACGTTTGAGAACTGCACGGTAACGAAAAACGAGGCAGCGCAACAGGCCGGCGGATTTGTCTGCGAGAACTCAGCCTCGGGGGTGCGCCTGCGCAATTGCATTATCTACGACAACTCAGCCACCAACGGCTATGCCAACTGGCGGAATCTGACCTCAAGCCACATCGCCTACAGTTGCACGTATCCCATTCCCGGCGGTGCCGCCGGCTGTTTCACCAACTCCCCGCAGTTTGTGAGCGCCTTGGACTGGCATCTTCAATCCAGCTCGCCCTGCATCAATGCCGGCACCAACGCCTATGCGCAAGGGGCGACGGACCTCGACGGCAACCCGCGTATTATCGGCGGCGTGGTGGACATGGGGGCCTACGAGTGCACCAGCGGGTCGACCGCCAACGGAATCCCCTGGGTCTGGCTGCTGAAGTACGGTCTGGCAACGGATGGCTCGGCGGACCTACAGCAATCGGACGCCGACACCTTCAACAATGACCAGGAATACACGGCCGACACCGACCCGACCAATGCGGCCTCGTATTTCCACGTCACGGCCATCAGCAACCAGTCGCCGTGGACGGTATATTTCGAAGCCAGCGCAGGCCGCGCCTACACGCTCCTCGGCGTCAGCAACCTCGTGTCCGGCGTCTGGACGAATATCCCCGGCGCGGGGCCGCGTTCCGGCACCGGCGGGGCGGACTCGCTGAGCGACACCAACGTGCCGCCGAAAGGCCCGTTCTACCGGTTGAAAGTGGAATTGCCGTGATCGTCCGGGCATAGTCGGGCCGGCCGATCAAGAGGGAAGTCAGCACAAACAGGAGACCCGAACCCATGACGAGCATCGCGCTAGGCGGAGAATTGTGCCAGGCCGGCCGGGGCCGGCGGATCATTGCGCTCCTTTGCACGGTCCTCATGGCGGCCGGGGCGGCCGGGGCGGTTCGCACGCCGCAGCCGGCGGCAGGCACCTATCACAGCTTGGTCGTGAAATCGGACGGCAGTCTGTGGGCCTGCGGCTTGAACGAATTCGGCCAACTCGGTGACGGAACCACCTCCGACCGGCATCTGCCCGTGCGCGTCGGGACGAATGCCGATTGGGTCGCCGTGGCGGCGGCCGGCGAGCACAGTGCAGCGCTGAAGGCGGACGGCACCCTGTGGGGCTGGGGTTTCAATGACTACGGCGAGATTGGAGACGGCTCGTATACAGAGCGGGATGCCCCCGTGCGGCTTGCCGGTCAGGACTGGAAGGCGGTGGCTTGTGGTGTGCAGCACGGCGTGGCGCTGAAGGCGGATGGCACCTTGTGGGCGTGGGGCGACAATACCTATGGCCAGTTGGGTGACAACACGACGACCCCACACGCGGCCCCCACGCGGATCGGCGGCGCGTCCGATTGGGTGGCGATCGCGGCCGGGCAGTATCACACGGTGGCGCGCAAGTCCAACGGCACCTTGTGGGCGTGGGGCGACAATGCCAATGGGAAATTGGGCGATGGCACTACGACGCAACGCCACGCGCCGGTCCAAGTGGGGACCAATGTCGGCTGGGTGGCCGTCGCGGCGGGGGATGCGCACACTATGGGGCTGAAAGCGGACGGTACGCTGTGGGGGTGGGGCAACAACTCGGCCGGCCAATTGGGCGACGGCACCGGCGCCGAACATCACCTCCCCGTCCAAGTGGGCCCGGAAGTCACCTGGGCTTTCGTGGCCTGCGGGAGCACGCACACGCTCGCGGGGAAGGCGGACGGGACGTTGTGGGCCTTTGGTGACAACCAGGAATGTCAACTGGGGGATGACAGCGGCGAAAACCAGAACGCCCCCGTGCAGGTCGGCACGGACACCAAATGGCTGGCCGTTGCGGGGGGACTCTATCACTCCATGGGGGTGGCGGCCGACGGGAACCTATGGGGCTGGGGGTTGAATTTCAACGGCCAGTTGGGCGATGGGACGAGTTACCTGCGGGGCACACCATGGTGGGTGGGAATGGACAACAAACTGATTGCGATGACCGGGGGCGCGGCGCACAGCGCGGCGGTGAAGTCGGACGGAACCCTCTGGACCTGGGGCTTCAATGCCAGCGGTCAGTTGGGCGACTGGACCACCACTAGCCGGACCAACGCGGCTCAGATCGGCACGAGTACCACGTGGCGGGAAGCGGCGGCGGGAACATCGCACACGGTGGCACGCAAGGCGGACGGCACGTTGTGGGCCTGGGGCCGGAATGCGGATGGCCAGTTGGGTGATGGCACGGCGGTCGGCAAGCCGGCGCCGGTTCAGGTCGGCGTGGCTCAGACCTGGAGCGCGGTGGACGCGGGCGCGGATCACAACGTCGCGCGGATGGCCGATGGTACGTTGTGGGCCTGGGGAAGCAACACCTACGGCCAGGTGGGCGATGGGAGCACCGCCAGCCGGCATTCCCCCATGCATCTCGGCACGGCGACTAATTGGATCGCGGCCGTGGCCGGTGGCGAGCACACCGTCGCGTTGAAAGCGGACGGGACGTTGTGGGCCTGGGGCCGGAATGCGCATGGCCAATTGGGCAATGGCACGACCAACGACACGTCCACGCCCACCCGGATTGGCACGGCGACCAACTGGGTGGCGGTCACGGCGGGGGTCGCGCATACTCTGGCACGGAGGTCCGATGGGACCCTGTGGGCGTGGGGATACAATGGCGATGGCGAACTGGGCGACGAAACGACCGACGACAAGACTGTCCCGGTACAGGTCTGGGTCGGTATCGCCAACCACTGGGTGGAAGTCGCGGCGGGAGACTACCATACCGTGGCGCGCAGGTCCGACGGGACCCTGTGGGCGTGGGGCCGCAACACTTACGGCCAGTTAGGCGACGGCTCGACCAACAACCGGGTCTTTCCGGGGCAGATCGGCGTGGGCAGCAATTGGGTCCTGGTGACGGCGGGCGCGGCCCACACCCTCGCAAGGACGTCCGACGGAACCCTGTGGGCATGGGGGTACAACAGCAGTGGCCAGTTGGGGCTTGGCGATATCGCTGACCGCCATTCCCCTGCGACGTATCCGGCGTCGCCGATTACCACCTACAGTGTTACCGCTTCCAGCGGCGGAAACGGCAGTATCAGCCCCACCAGGCAACAGATGGTGAATATCGATTCAACGCTTTCTTTCACCCTGACTCCCGATTCTGGTTATCACATCGGGTCGGTGACCGGCTACGGCGGAACGCTGTCAAACAACACCTTCACGACAGTCCCCATCACGTCGAACTTCACCGTAACCGCGACCTTTGGGCTTGATCCTTCCGTGGTGACGGGGCCGATTACCAACATCACGGCCACGACAGCGGCTGGCGGCGGCAATGTGACAAGTGAAGGCGACGCATCCGTGAGCGCGCGCGGCGTCTGTTGGAACACCACCGGGAGTCCCACCACGAACGACAACCATACGACGGACGGCAGCGGGGCTGGCGTGTTCGCCAGCGCCATCACCGGACTGACGTCCGGTCAACCCTGCTTCGTCCGTGCCTATGCCGTCAACGCCCAGGCCACTGTGTACGGTGCCCAGCGCGTTTGTGCCGCCACCATGACTCCGCCCGGCAGCGCGCTGCAATTCGATGGCGTTGACGACTATGTCCAGGTCGCGGACGCCGCCAGCCTGGACCTGACCAACAACTACACGCTTGAATGTTGGTTCAAGGCCGACAGTTTCGGCGGCTTGCGCGGGCTGATCGGCAAGTACCAGACCGGTGGCGCCAACGGGTATCTGCTGCGCCTGACAGGGACGGGCCTCGACTTCGATCAGATGACCAACACCGCTGTCGCGCTCCAAGCGGGCCGCTGGTATCACGTGGCCGCAGTCAACAGCAACAGCACGCGGCTGCTCTATCTCAACGGCGTCGCGCAGGCACTCGGCGGCGCGGCGCTAACGGTGCGCGCCAATAGCGATCCGCTGCGTCTAGCCAGCGATTACGGCGGCCGCTACTTCGCGGGCCAGATGGACGAAGTACGCATCTGGAACGGGGTCCGCTCCGCGGCCGACATCCGCGACGCGATGCACAGGCAACTCGCCGGCAGCGAAAGCGGCCTGATTGCGTACCACCAGTTCAACCTTCTGTCCGGTACCGTGTCGGCCGACCTGACCACCAACAATAACACCGGCACACTGCAAAACGGTCCTGCGTGGGTCGCCGGCAGCGTCCCATGCGCGAACACCCTTGTTGGCCGCAATAACCTGCGCGGCGCATGGCTCGCCAAGACCAACTCGTTGGCTTCCTCGATTCTGAGCATCTCCAACGCCGTGATGGCCGGCACGAACTTCCGCGTCTTTGGCCACGACGGCGCGGCGCTGACCAACGACACCCCCGACAAACCCGTCGGCTATAACTGGCGGCTCAATCGCGTGTGGCAGACGGAAGGCACCGGCGCGCTCACCGGCACGCTGACCTTCGACTGCACCGGCATCACGAACCTCCTCGTCCAAGACGGCGCGTTCCTGCGACTGCTGACCGACGCGGACGGCATATTCGCCAACGCGGGCACCGTGACCGGCAGTTACGCCGGCGGCGTCTTCTCGGTCACCGGCCAGTCGTTCCCGACGAACGGCTACTACACGATCGCGCAGCGGTACACGGCCGACTGGGTCATCGCCGCCACCGCGGGCGTTAACGGAACCATCGCCCCCTCGGGCAATGTGCGGGTCGTGCCAGGCGGTACGGTCAACTTCGTCATCACACCCGCCACCTACTGGCACGTCGGCGACGTGACGACCAACAGCGCCTCCGTGGGCGCGGTGACGGCCTTCACATGGAGCAACGTCGTGGCCGATGGCACGATCAACGCGACCTTCGCCGCGAACCTTGCGGCGCAAGGTACCCCGCACTGGTGGCTGGCGCAGTACGGCCTGACCAACGGCGGCTGGACCTTCAACCAGGCCGAAACCAACCGTTCCGACAGCGACCCGCTCGACAACGGCCAGGAATACGTCGCCGACACCGACCCGACGAACCCGGCGTCGTACTTCCGCGTCGCGGCCGTGAGTAATGTTTCGTCCTGGCGGTTGTACTTCCTCTCCTCCTCGAACCGGCAGTACACCATGCACTGGTGCAGCAATCTCGTGAACGGCGTGTGGACCAACATCCCCGGCGCGGGTCCGCGCCCCGGCACCGGGGGAGCGGACACATTGAGCGATACCAACATGCCGCCGAATGGCCCGTTCTACCGGTTGAAGGTGGAATTGCCGTGAA